>CALMNJ010000553.1 GCA_937868675.1 uncultured Bacteroidota bacterium
TCAAGGTTTGCTGATTTCAGAGTTCGTTTAAGAGTAACGGTATAGTCTCATAAATACTGAAGTTATGATACATTTTGTAAAAGAACCGCCGTAAAAGAAAGTACTAAAACAGGAATGATGTGGAATCATTCAAGCCACTTATTCCAAAGAACGCGCCATAACCATTACACTTTTTACGTTAACAGCCGCATCAAAAATCACACAAAACAGTTTATACAATGAGCAACAAATTGCAATATCAGTCCTTTACCATTCCATTAGCTGAGGCAAAAAAAAGAATCATTAACTGGCAGGCCGAACAAATTTCTGTTCAAGCGGCATTGAAAGAAGACCACGGGTCGTTAATAAACGCTGTACCGCTAACTGCACACGCCTTCACGTATCATCTTGAGGAACTGAGGCACTTAATAACCTTGATAGCCGGTTATAACGACTCAGAAAATGGAGCGCAAAATCCGGTTAATGCGGTACGATTCTATCTCGGCAAACGTAGTGTTCAGAATAACCCGGCTTACTCAAGTCCGGACCTAATGGCCGTTGCCGTGGCGGGATTCAATCCAAATTATTCAGAGGGTGGATTGGACGTCATTAATATAACCCCGTGGGCTCCTGACGCATCCGGCATTTTTGATTTTTCGTATCCGTGCCCAACTACCTGCGGAAATTTGAAACAAAGTCTTTTGGATTGCCAGGAGGTTGATACTAAAGTTATCGGCGGCGAAATGCAAACAATACCCCTTGTGTAGGAAACGCATGCTATTAAGGGTTGTTTGCTGGTAATGCGGTGGTTTAGTACGATGATGTTTGGATTAAACTGTGATTAAACAGTGCAATGACTTTATAAAACCGTAACTTAGTTATCAAAAATAATTAATTGCGTGTCTATACTTAAAAAACTGCAGGGTTGAAGCGTTAATAAATTTATTTTTTCAGTATTCAGGCTTTGTAGTTGTTTTACCGCTGTTGTTATCCCATTGGCAACGGAATACCGGTGTAGCCCCCGTATATCGCATAGTGCGTATTTATCTTATTCTATGCTCTTTCACCCAGCTATTTGCTTTTATGCTTTGGAAACATAAAATAAATAATTTTCCCTTATTGCACTTCTATACCTTTTTCGAATTCACGGTCCTGATTCTTTTCTTTTCGCACTTAAAGCCCGGGAGGTTTTCAAATAAACAAATGGTATTTACAACACTCCTTTTTTTAGTAATCTGTTTAATAGATGCATTTGTAACTGGCTCCATTTATACTTTTAATACCTATAGCCGAACCACAGAATCTTTAGTTATTATTTTATTGTGCCTTTCATGGTTTATAAACACTACCCCCTTACAGACGCGGAATGCAAAAAAAAGCCCTCCGGGGAGCGATCATATGGTGAGGGGCTTCCTGATTTATTTTTCCGGAGCGTTAGTTTTCTTTGCGTTTGGTGAGCTAATAGACCACATGCGTTTTTCCTGGCGCCTCAATCTCTGGAGCATTCATTCATTCCTTGTTTTTCAACTGCATATTTTTATTTTAATTGGTTTATGGAAAGCACAGATCAGGTAAAATTATATTTTGCCATTATGAGCGTGTCATTGGCACTTACATTAATTGCCGGTGGTTTTCTTATTGCAACCTTCCGTTTAGGTAAAAGCGTATTGCACAAAAAAAGAGCACTGCTTAAGCTAAATGTAAAGCACGAAAAAGAACTATTGTTTAACAGTATCCAAACAGCAGAAGCAGAGCGGGAGCAGCTCGCCAGAGACCTACACGACGAAACCGGTAACATTTTTACCACGCTGTCGCTTTCCATAAACCAGTTAAAGAATGAAAACAATCTTCCGGATGAAACAGTGGCTGGCAGTATAAAACTCATACAGTCCGGAATAGAGAGCATACGGCGAATCTCGCACGCCTTGCTGCCTTTCGAACTGGAACTGCTGGGCCTGGAGGAAACGCTAAAAAGTCATTTTACAAGCATTGCATCGCTTTCGGGGATTAGCGTACTTTTTAAAGTTGATGCCGATCTGAGTCAGTTCAACAAACGATGCAGGATTGCAATTTACCGGATTTGCCAGGAACTCATGTCCAATTGCATAAAGCACGCAAAAGCCAATGAGGTTAGCATAATAATTACAACCGGGCACAACACGGTTGTGATGGATTACAGGGATAATGGCAGGGGAATGGGTGCAGAAAATTTGGGTTCAGGATTAGGCCTTAAGAACATTAAAGACCGGGTATCATTTATGAATGGAAGCCTGAACTGCATTCCGTGCCCCGGTTCCGGATTTAATTTTTCCATCAGCATCCCTTTGCATAAAAATACTGTTTATGATTAACCTTGCGTTTGCCGACGACCAATTGTTATTCCGCAAAGCGATGATATCGCTCTTATCGTCCTTTAGCAACGTGCGCGTGTGCATTGAAGCAGATAACGGAAAAGAGCTCCTGGACGCCATGGCTGCGTGCAATGAACCCATCCACATAACCCTTTTGGACATAACCATGCCCGTTATGAATGGCATTGATACCCTGCGGCAGTTAAGGAAACATCATCCCGAAATAAAAAACATCGTTCTTACGGTACACGAGGAAGACAAATTTATTTACAAACTCATTGAGGAAGGCGCTAACGCTTACATTGCCAAGAGTGCAACGCCGGGGGAGGTAGAAAAAGTGATTAAGGCGGTAACTGAAAATGATTACTATTTTAATGAAAAACACATGAGTGTCATACGCAGTTTCAGGCCTGCAAAAGGGCAAAAAAATGACTTACAAAATGTTGAGAACCTTACAAAGCGTGAAATGGAAATACTGTTATGCATTTGTCAGGAACTGACAAGCCCGGAAATGGCCGAAAAATTTTTTATAAGCGAAAGTACAGTAAACGGCCACCGTAACAATCTCCTGGCCAAAACAGGAGCGAGGAACACGGCCGGATTGGTGCTGTTTGCTATCAGGAAAGGACTATTTGACGTGGACCTATGAGTTGTTGTTACGGATTACCACAATAAAATCATCAATGGCGAAAGAGAGACGCGAATACTATTTTAAGGGTCTAAACAACATATCGAAAAGAGATGCTTGATACACTTGACTGCTATATGCGTTAATAGAACGCTTAAACCTTTTCCTTCCTCTCAAAAATAATATTCAAACCAACTTGCAAAGCAATATGGCACATCCGCATTCAAATTGACTGATTCTGAAGTCAAATTTCAAAATTCGTTGTGCTCCTGACTTAATATTTCATTTTCCTTAGCTAAGATCCGGGTTGGAGCATATTAAAATAGAGCTGGCGCTATACTTCCATTTCATTTAACACTACACAAGGTTGAGATTTTATCCCGTCGCAACAACGGCCAGTTTGGACAACCCCCACCAAAAACTACTAACCCGGAGTTTGTTATATTTGTACCACCAAAAAACTAATTTATGGCGTATAATCTTTTAAAAGGAAAACGTGGTATCATTACCGGCGCACTCGACGAAAATTCAATTGCCTGGAAAGTGGCCCTGCGGGCGCATGAGGAAGGTGCCACATTTACCCTTACCAATGCCCCTATTGCCATGCGCATGGGCGAAATAAACAAGCTGGCCGAAAAAACCGGCTCAAAAATAATACCCGCCGATGCCACCAGCATGGACGACCTTACAAAACTCTACAACGACTCCATGGAGACCCTTGGAGGCAAAATTGATTTTGTGCTTCACTCCATTGGCATGAGCGTTAACATCCGCAAAAACATCCCCTACACCGAACTCAATTACGATTTCTTTAATAAAGGTATTGATGTTTCTGCTCTTTCGTTCCATAAAATGCTGGCCGTGGCCCATAAGCTCGACGCCCTTAACGATCACGCCTCCGTGGTGGCATTAACTTATATTGCCGCGCAACGTGCCTATCCTTTTTACACCGACATGGCCGACATAAAAGCGATGCTCGAAAGCATAGCCCGTACGTTTGGTTACCACTATGGCAAACAGAAAAAAGTTCGCGTTAACACCGTTTCACAATCGCCAACAAAAACCACCGCCGGTAGCGGTATTAAAGGCTTCAACGAGTTTTTCGAATTCGCCGATATGCAGTCGCCTCTGGGCAACGCCTCGGCCGACGACTGCGCGGATTATTGCATTTCGCTTTTCAGCGACCTGACCCGCATGGTAACCATGCAAAACCTGTTTCACGACGGCGGCTACTCGGCCACCGGGGTGAGTCAGGATCAGCTCAACAAAATCATTAAAGAGTAATACCTATTAAGCACAGGGACCGGGCCAATGCGCCCGGTTTTTTTTTGTGTCAATTGAGCCGTATTTTTGAACAAAATTCGCTATGTCGTTCATCACCACCTCCAACGAAAAAGCCGTTAAAACCACGGTTTATATCACCACCGCTGTTATTTGTCTGGCCGTTGTTATGCTCAATCAAAAATTGATTCCGCATCCCGAAACATTTCCCTCTTTTGTGTACAACCTCCCCTTCCTTAATGCCTGTATAAACGGAACCTGCAGCGTATTGCTCTTGATTTCGCTTTGGGCTATCAAACGCCGAAACATTGTGTTGCACAAAAAATTGAATCTTAGCGCGTTTATATTAAGCTGTCTGTTTTTACTGAGCTACGTAACGGCACATTACTTTATACCTGACACGCGTTATGGCGACCTGAACCACGACAGCGTTATGAGTCCAGAAGAAAGCGCTGCGGTGAGTGGCATTAAACCAGTATATCTTGTTATTTTGTTGTCGCATATTTTTCTGGCCGTTGCCGTTTTGCCATTGGTTCTGCTTTCGTTTTATTACGGACTCACCGACCAGCGCGAGAAGCATCGTCGAATTACCCGCTTCAGCTACCCCATCTGGCTTTACGTAACAGTTACCGGCGTGGTGGTTTACCTTATGATAAGCCCTTATTACAGTTTCGGTTAACCTGTTATCACAAAATTATTTAAGCGCCTGTTGCTTTCTTTATAGTATTAGGCCTTTTTATCCAGGAGTCAGATTTACGCGCCAAGGGATGGAGCGGCGTGTTGGAGCTCCTCCACCTGGCCACCCATTACCGATAAAGGCGGAGAGCGACCACCGACAGCCCGGTGTTGGCGCAGGCTTCGTTAAAGTATGAATGGCATGCGCCGACAGGCGCCCTCATCAACCAGAAAGAGATTGTAAAAAAGAAGCTAAAAGCTGACCGCAAAAGAGGTTGTTATGATTGTGCTTTGGTTGCTCGCGCCCGTTCGGGTAGTAAACACCTTTTCCTTAGCCATAAACTGTTTGGCTTCAAGGCGTATCAGCGCACCATCGTAAGGCGCAAAATCAAAGTTAACCGAGGCCCCGTAAACATCAAGTCCGTGTGGTGTTCCGGTTGTTACAATAACCTGGCGCTGATCGTTATAAAGTTCGCCACGCAGAGAGGTAGAGAATTTGGTGCTGAATTTTCCTTTTAATATCAGTGAAGAGGTAAACCAGTTGTCGTATTTGCTGCTATGGACATGCATTTGTATTCCATTATCGGCGGCAAAAGACAGGTAGAGTTTTTTTGTAAGGTGCGCCGTAATATAAAAATGGTTGAAGTACCTCATTTGGCGGGCGCTGTCGGGTTTTTCGTTGCCAATAAATGTGCTGTAATTCATTTCAACGTTTTTGCTGGGACGGAATGTTATCTGCGTACAAACCGGCTTGTTGGAATTACCGGCAGTTTCCTGAATATTTTGCCAGCCGTTAAGGATTAAAAGGCTGAACAGCCATTTTTTTCCTGCGTCGTAGGTCAGTTTCGCGCCGGTCTGATAGTAGGGCGAGTTTTCGGCCATGATTGAACGCGTGAGCGTAGGGTTTTGAATTGAAAACGCCGATTCGTTGCCGATATGGGAAGCAAAAATACCGGCATCCATCCACAGGTGTTTTGCCAACCTTACACCCACATTGGCTTCGTAAACATGTTTTAAAAGTTCCTGCTCGGCCGCGTAGTTGTATTGGGCGTAGGTGCCCGACATGAGCCCTATTTTGCCCCTTATGTTGTTGTTGCTGTAGGAGCCACTCAATAAACCCAGATTAATATTAAACTCGTTGTGCCGCCTGTAATTGTAAAGAAACGGTGCCGAAACCTCGTGATTGGAGGGGTTGTTGAAGTCGTAGCCATAATAGGCATCCACAAATCCGGTGATTTTGACGGGCGGCGCCGCCGAAGGTTCGTTGTTAACAGAATCGGCCTGTGAGAATAGTTGCGATCTTAAACTCAGGCATACCACAAATAAAAAAAGCAACCTTAACTTCATAAATACGAATTACTAATAATGAAGATCTGAAGCGAACGCTTAAAAGTAAATAAAATATTCAGCGGTTCAAACCCTCTTAGTGGTTATAACGATATTATACAAAGCAAATAATCTTTACTTTCGGATTTACTAAACAAAACAATGAAACAACCCGGAAAAACAACCTGGCTGATGTGTTTGCTATTCTTGCAGGCGATCCTTTGTAACTCGCAAAACAAGGTTATTGACAGCCTTGAGCAGGTGAAACTAAAATCGGCCAATGACACCGCCAAAGTGTTACTATTAGATAATCTATGCGTAAAATATCAGACGGCAGGCAAGCTCGATCTTTCGGTAGAAAGAGCTCTTGAGGGAATCAAACTTGCCAAACAATTAAATTATCTCCGCGGGGAAGCCGATATCTACAACGACCTTGCGAACACCTATAACTTTAAAGGAGATTACAAAACCGCAATTGATTATCAAAACCTGGCCATTCCTATTCGCATTAAACTAAATCAGAAAAAAAAGCTGGCCAAGAGTTATAACAATACCGGCGCGTTTTACGAACGCCTTGGCGAGTATGCAAAAGCACTCGACTACAATTTTATGTCCTTAAAAATAAAAGAGGAAATGCAGGACAGCCTCGGAATCGTAAAGTCAAACAACAACATTGGTAACCTGTACTTTGTTACCAAAAACAACAAACTGGCTCTTCAATATTATAATACGGCCCTGCAGATGGCCGAAAAAATCAACAACACCGATCAGATAGCGATGTCGCTCGACCACCTTTCGGCAGTTTACCAGGCACAAAAACAATATGCAACAGCACTCGGCTTCTCCGAAAAATCTCTTGAAATTTCACTGAAATCAAACAACCGTTACATGACGATGGTTAATTACAGTAATCTGGGCAGTCTGTATAGTAATCTTCATCGCACAAAAGAATGCCTCGATGCGTTTAATAAAGCTTTAATAATGTTTGAAGAAGATGGTGATCTGGATGGTGTTCAGAGCGTTTGTCTAGCGCTTGGGCAATTTTACAAGGAGGCCGGCGACAAGAAAAATGCGATCCGTTATTTTGAAAAATGCCTCAGCAATACCCAGCACAAACGCGAACTGGCCAATACCTACAAAGCCCTTTCAGAATTGTATGAAGCAGCTGGGGATTATCCGAGGGCATTGAAATATTCCACGTTGTACGTTTCGCTTCAGCAAGAGCTTTACAGCAGCGAATCCGCCGAAAAAATTGCCGAAATGGAAACAAAATACAAAACCGAAAAGAAGGAAAAGGAAAACCTTGAGTTGCGCCGTACCTCCGAACTTCAGCAACTGGAACTGAAAAATGTCGCCGAAAAACGACGCAATCAGCTCATTATTACCGTCGGTCTTGTTTTATTTACAATTGTTGTCGCCCTACTAATCCTCAACCGTAGAAAGTTAAAATATGAGTCGGCCCTTGCGCACGAAAAAGCACAAACCGAAAAAGAACGCTTCAGAGCCACCATTGAAGGAGAGGAGCGCGAGCGCTCGCGCGTGGCACAGGATTTGCACGATGGCCTCGGCCAAATGCTGTCGGCCGCTCGCCTGCATGTTTCAGCGCTTGAAAAACATATTGCCCCTGCTGAAAAAGAACTGCATGGCACTGCACTGAAAATACTTGACGACACCTGCATGGAGGTAAGAAACATTTCGCACAACATGATGCCGAATGCGCTCATTAAATCGGGTCTGATACCGGCCATTGAGGAGTTGGCGAGGTCCATTAATTCGGCAAGGCAACTCAGCGTTGAATTCAAAACCAATGTTACGGGGTCGCTCGGAAAATCGCTTGATATTTCGGTGTACCGCATTCTTCAGGAAATACTCAACAACATGATACGGCATGCCAAAGCCAGTAGCATAAAAATTAATGTTCATAGAGAAGGCAACAGCCTTGAAATAAGCGTACAGGATAATGGCGTTGGTTTTCAGCCAGAAATTCTGAAAGACAGCAAGGGGATGGGTTGGAAAAGCATTTTTTCGAGGGTTTCCATGCTGGATGGTACCATTCAGCTTGACTCCAAACTTAAAGAAGGAACTTACGTTTTTATAAAACTCAGGCTTCAGTAAAACGTCATCAGTTAAATGAAGAAGGGTTGTGCCGCTTTTTTTACTCTGCAAGCATGTATGCTGCTTTTGTTATCATGTAATCAAAATACCGGAAAACAAAAACACACAAACGACATTACCTGGAGCGGAGACATTGCAGCCATCATTCACAAAAACTGCAGCCCATGCCACCGGCCGGGTCAAAGCGGGCCCATTAACCTGATTACGTATCATGATGTCGTAAAAAAAGGAGGTCTGGTTCGTTTTGTTACACAAAGCGGCTATATGCCTCCCTGGCCTGCCGACCCCTCTTACACACACTTTACAGAAGAGCGCGTTCTTGACCAACATCAAAAAGAACTGATTGCCGAGTGGGTCGAACAGGGCATGCCGCGCGGCGATTCGCTTAAAGAACCAATACCTCCGGTTTTTAATGAGTTGTCTTTTTTTGGCAAGCCCGACCTCGTAATTAAAATGAAAGAAGCCGTGAAGCTGAAGGGCAATGGAGAAGATGCGTTTCTGATTCTTAAATTCCCTTATGAAACTACGTGCGACACCATTGCCGACTTTGTCGAGTTTGTACCCGGACAAAAAAAACTGGTGCATCACGTAAACGGGCATCTTGTAAGCTACGACGCACAACGGCATTTTAATTACAACTCCGGGATTAACCTCTGCACCGACACCCGCTTACAACTAATGGATGTTTACCGTCAGATGCACATTCCGTACACCGATGAAAAAAAACCAGCTTTCCCAACGCTCACACCCAATACCGTGTACTACCTCCCGGGTTACGTTCCTCCGGTATATCCCGCAGACATTGGTGGTTTCCGAATAAAAAAAAACGGCCTGTTTTTACTTAATAACATTCACTATGGCCCAAGTAAGAAAGACCTTCTTGATAGCAGTTACTTGAATGTGTTTTTCCGGAAGACGCCCATTCGGCGACCACTTACCGAAACGCAGCTTGGAACTTTCGGTGTTTCGCCCATAGAGCCTGAGTTTGTTATTCCGCCCAATCAAATTAAAACGTTCCATACACAAAAAACCCTGCCGTTCGACATAAGTATGGTGTCGGTAAATCCGCACATGCACCTCATTGGCAAACACTTTCTGGCTTATGCTGTCAGACCTGGTGGCGATACAATTCCAATAATCAGAATCAATAAATGGGATTTCAGGTGGCAATATTATTACACATTTAACCATCCCATAAAAATCGAAAAAGGAAGCATCATACATGTGTACGGCACTTTCGACAACACCAACAACAACATCAACAACCCATTCCATCCACCACGCACCATTACCCAGGGCAATGGTGTGGAGAGTATGAAAACCACCGAGGAGATGTTCCAGTTTATTTTCACTTACATGCCTTATAAAGACGGTGATGAAAAAATGGATCTGAAACGAAAGTGAACTATTTTTTTACGCTCCGGCCTTTGGCAACAGCCTGAGCGTTCCACGGATCGTCGGGCCAGGCATGTTTTGGGTAACGCCGCTGTAGTTCCTTTTTTACCTCGTGGTAAAGATTATCCCAGAAACTTTTAAGATCGGATGTGACCTGCACGGGTTTATATCCGGGCGAAAGCAGGTGCAGTACAACCGCTGTTTTTCCATTATTAATTCGCGGCGTATCGGCTAAACCAAAAACTTCCTGAAGCCTCACCGCAAGTACCGGCATGGCGCCATTCGCAAAATACTGCAAGGGGATTATTGATCCGCTCGGCACTTCAATTTTTGCGGGTGCCAGTTTTTCCAAAAGCTGTTGTTGCTCCCAGCTTAACGAGTGCAAAAGTGCCGAAGAAATATCCAGTTTTTTCAGGTCTTCGTTTTTTCTCACGCCTTGTAAATACGGCTTTAACCAATGTTCGTTTCTGGCTAAAAGGGCAGGAGTACTAACATCGGGCCAGCTTTCGCCAGTACTCCATTTTTGCAGGCTCTGGATGCGAAATTGCAATTGCTGCATGGCCTCATTACCAAAATCGAGCAGCGACTCGCCTTCCTGACATATCGCGGCGGAAATTACCTCCGCTATTTTTTCGTCGTCAGGTTTTGCAAGGGGCTTCGACTGCAGAATAATGTTACCGATCCGTAAATCCCTGCTGGCAACAAGCCCGCCCTTACGGCTGTCCCATGTAATAATTTCCCGCTCCTTCACCATGGGCAAAAGGTCTCTGGGGTTGAGTTGCGAGGCCAGAAAAATTTTTCCAAGCCCATCTCGCATATCCATGTGGGCAACAGCCAGCCAGGGCTCGTGTGCCAGGGCGTCTTTATGCCCAATCATGGCATAGCGTCCGTTTGCCAGTTGAAATTGCGCATTGTTCCCCGGCCTTGCACTCGCGATTCGCTCAGGATAAGCGTAGGCAAGCAGCAAACCGGTTTCGTATGGATCAACCGGATCGTTGCTTAATTCGCAGGCCAGCATTTTGCGGTAATTAGATGCAGCCTTTTCAATTCTTGCAAATCGTCCGCCGCCGCCGTTTTTCCTCGCACGACGAAGCGCTTCGATACGAAGGTTGATGTCAACTCCGGTGTCTTTTGGTAAAGGGTCGCGCTCTTCCAGCAATGCAGCCAAATCTGCCGCCAAAGTTGTTTGTTTAATTTCACGGGCCATAATTAGCATGTGCGCTAAACGTGGGTGACATGATAAATCGTGTATCTGTTTTCCGTGTTCTTTTATTTTACCGTTTTCAATAGCCCCAAGTTGTTCGAGCGTTTCAAGCGCTTGCGACAGTGAAGCCTTCGGCGGAGGTGTAAGCCAGGTAAGCTGCCTGATATCGTTTACGCCCCATAATTTTAACTCCAGCACAACGCCGCAAAGATCTGCCTCCAGTATTTCGGGCGTTCGCTGCGCAGCCAGGCGTTCATGCGTGGCTTTTGACCACATGCGGTAACACACACCGCTGCTGAGGCGCCCGGCGCGGCCTGCGCGCTGGTCGGCAGAGTCTTTTGAAATTCGTATCGTTTCCAGTCGCGAAAGCCCCGAACGAATATCAAATCTCGATACCCTTCCAAAACCACAATCCACTACCACTTTTATTCCCTCTATGGTTAAACTCGTTTCGGCAATAGACGTTGCCAGGACAACTTTGCGTAGCCCTTGTTTATCTGGCATAATGGCCGCAAATTGTTCCTGCGGAGAAAGCTGACCATACAATGGATGAATTGAAAAATCAGGTTTCAGAGAATCGAGAAGCGCTTCACACTTTCTGATTTCAGCTTCCCCGGGCAAAAATGCCAGTATATCCCCCTCGTGCTCGTTTTTGGCGCGCACAATCATGCGTGCAGTAAGCTCGGGTAAAAACTGATCGTCCGCATCTTCTGTATAAATAATTTCCACGGGGTATTGCCGTCCTTTACTTTCCACCACCGGCGAATTCAGCAACTGGCTCAATTGTGGCATATTCAGTGTTGCCGACATAATGAGGATACGAAGGTCGGGACGCAACACCTGCTGGGCTTCACGGCACAAAGCCAGGGCCAGGTCGGCATGAAGGCTGCGCTCGTGAAACTCATCGAAAATGACAAGCCCGGCTTCCTCCAGCGCATTGTCGCGCTGCAACATTCTCGTCAGTATGCCTTCCGTTACCACCTCAAGCTTTGTGGATTGACCCACACGGCTTTCGAAACGCACCCTAAATCCTATTGTTTGTCCAACACCATCGCCCCAGAGTGCAGCCATGCGCTGTGCTATGGTTCGGGCCGCAAGCCGTCGCGGCTCCAGCATGATTATTTTTTTCCCCCCAAGCCATGACTCGTTTAAAAGAGCAAGGGGCAACAGGGTACTTTTGCCCGCACCAGGGGGCGCTGTTACAATCACTGTATTTTGCGCAGCTAAACGTTCCCTTAGTTCGGGTATTATTTCAACGGCAGGGAGCCCGGTATCGGAAGGATTAAAATTCAAGCGCTGTTTGCAAAAATAAGAAATGTGCGCTGCAACTTTTTACTCGGTCATCAGTTTTATGGTAATCTTATTATACCCTTTATTTAGTATCGTAGCAACATAAACGCCTTTAGGAAAAGCACTAAGATCAATCTGCGCGATGCCTGACTGTTGCAAGGTTTGGGTTTTGATTACTTTCCCGGTCAGGTCACGAACCATTACTTCATCGCCCGGGTTAAGTATTTCGCCTTCGAGTTGAAACAAGTTGTTGCCATTATTTTTTAATCTGAACGTAGGATTATTGTTAGATGAAAGGCCGGTAAGGTCATCTATAACAACAATTTTTTTTGAAGCTGTATCTGAACAACCTGTGCTGCTTAAACAGATCAGGCTTACCATATAATTGCCCGGCGCGGTGTAGGCAAAACCAGGATTATAGGCATTGGAAGTAACATTGTTGCCCGAGTGCCATGTTTGTGCTACCGCGTTGAGCGACATATTACTAAACTGCATGTTGTTGCCGGTTGAAAGCCACAGCGTGTCGTTGGAGGAAAAGGCCGCGGTTACCGGGGTTTGAGGGGTGATGAAGTAGGTGCTGCTGTGATTATTACACTGCCCTACTGTATTTACTTCCAGTTCGTAATTGCCTCCAGAGAGGTTTTTTAATGTGTCTGACCCCATCATGTTCATGGAAGTCTTAATCGTGTTTCCGTTTTGTTTCCAGATATAGTTCCACGGACCGTTGCCGAATCCGCCAGCTGCTATAGAGCCATTTGCGGTATTATCGCAGGTGGGCTGTGTTACCAGTGCATTTACATTAAGCGGGTTGTTTGTAATGTGCAGCTCAAAACGTGGGGCTTGTGTTGTATCAACCAGATTAAACGCATAAGAGGATGTTCGCAAATCGGTTGTGGTATGCGTTACCCGGTCGTAAAGGGTAATGCAGGCCCCCATCGGAAAGGTTTCTGTTCCGAGGGCGTTTATCACAAAACTTCCGCTGATGGCGCTGGTTACACGAACCGGTATACTAAAGCTTCCCGAAACCGGCGCAACACCATTTACCTGATAGTCCGCGCTTCCCTGGGCAATAGAAATCAGTGGTGCATTCGGATTGTCGGAGCCCAGTTTAATGGCATCATAGTCTTTTTCAAAAAATTGAGTCGCATTGCTTTCATAATACAGAACAGTTTCGTCGGCATTCACGTTAATTGTTTTCAGAGTTAAACGCAGCAACTGGCTTGGTGGTGCTGTACTTGGTTTTAAAAGCCCGGGATTACTGTTCACCTTGATGCTTTCGGTTGCCTGTAAGGATGTGGCTCCTGTAGAGTGTACAAAAAAGCCCTGGCCCATTGGAATATTATCGTCAATGCCGCCCGAACTGGTTGCCGGACTACTCACTCCGTTTACGTAAGTTGCGTATCCGCCTAGGCCGGCATTAAGATCAGCATTGTAAACGTAAACTGCATTATCAATGTTTGCTGTTGTGCCTTTGAGCGAAGCCCAACTGATTGCCGAGGGATACGGGTTACAGATCAGGTTCCAGCCATCATCTGAGGCAGAGCCGGTGTTCGTGTAATGCAGCGTAATTGCGTAATTAAATTTTTGAATGGTTCCTGTAACATCGGTTACAATGCTTGTGGTGTTCACAGGACCATTTCCTACGTACACCCAATAACCTGAACCTGCAGAGATAGGGCTGGAAACGGAGCTGATGGAAACGTAGGAGCTTGTGTTGGAATACGATCCGGTTACTGTTTCATCGTAACTATAAATGGAGGTAAAGCCTGGTACATACCCGTCAGGACATGTCGGGCAGCTGATATAAATATCATCGTCCCAGTCGCTGAAGGTAAGTGCCGAAGATAGTGGCGAGCCCCAAAATGCCCAACCTGTATAACCACCAGGCACATAGCGTTGTACGGTCATATTGCCACTGATGTTGCCTGTACCCGCAATGCTTCCAACACGTGCGGTTACCAATGAGTTTGATATCAGGGTTAACGTTTTTGAATTCACATTAAGTGTCCCATTATTAAGTTGAAGGGTTCCCTCAAAGTTTATGTCATTACCAAGAACGGCGCCGGCTGTATTATTGAGTGTAATATCATAAAACGAGCTGGCGTTGGTGCCAGTGATGCTTTGCGAAGAGGTACCATTAAACAACACGGTTCCATTTCGCTGAACAAAACTGCCATTGTTCACAAAATTGCCTGCAACTGTTAAAGAATAATTGGACGCGCTTACATCAACTGTGGATCCGGAACTTATTGAAAAGTTTCCTGTTGTTGTAACAGGCGCCCCAAAAGTTTTGGTGCCGCTACCGCCAAATAATAGGTTTCGAAAGGTCTCTCCTCCAGTGCGTGTGATAGTCTGTGAGGAAGCCGAACTGAAAGTTACATTTGCCGTACCGGGACTAAACGTACCGGCACTGCTCCAATTCCCCCCCAGGCTTATGTTAAGGTTATTGGCCGAAAGTGTACCACTTAGAATTGAGATGCCGCCAACTACGTTCAGCGAGTTTGTATTCAGAATTCCGGTTACGCTTCCGCTGTTGATTACAAGATTGGGTAGCGGATAGGAACTATTTATTCTGATGTTTTGAGCAGCCGGACTCGTGGCATCACCAAGCTGCAATGTGCCGCCCGTAACCGCACCGCTACCGGAACCCGTGTTCACATATCCCAAATCCTGGGCACCGCTTCCCCCTTCGCGCCTCAATACAATCGTCCCATCAGACATTACAAACGTAGAGCCCGCAGCTGTTATATTAAACGGTGCAATGCTTGTATTCGTGGAAGCGTTGTTGGATATTCTCAATATGCCCCCGGTCATGCTGAATGTAGAGGCCGTGGAGCTAACGTTAAGTTTTCCTGCTATCACTACCGATCCGCCTGAAATACTGAGCGTTCCCCCGGTTGGTGTAAGGTCTTCGTTATTGGCATTGCCAACGCTAAGTGTCCCCGACGAAACCTGCATGACGCCTGATAAAGTGATGCCCGCACTACAACTTAATACCGCCGATGCCGTATTAAGCCATAACCTGCTGTTGGCCGCAACAGTGGTGGCCGCTGTAAACGGCACCAATGTGGTGGCAGCGGGGCTCGAGAGCTTAAACGTGCCTCCATTCAGAATAAGAAAGTTTGAGCCGGTAGAAAATGTCGTACTGGTAACCTCCAGAACATTATTGATAGACCCCCCCATGCCAAGTGTAATCCGATTAAACTGGGTAGTTGTGCCCGATCCGCTGATGGTTTGGTTTCCGTTTTTCAGAAAGCTGACATTACAAAGGCTATTCGCATCTGTTCGCATCGAAAAACTGCCCTGATTCACAACATTACCGCTTACCATTATTGAATGGGTGGCATTTGAGTTAGTGCGTACCGAAAAAGATGCCGCCGAACTCACTGTAATATCCCCGCCAATGGTCATCGTAAGCGCTGTGTTGCCGGTAAATTGGAGCACGGCTAGGGCACCGCTGCCTATTGTAAGATTGCTGCAGGTGCCGCTGGCACCGATAGAAACTGTATGGCCATTCGAAACAAGCACATTGTCCGTGGCGGTTGGAACGCCGGTGGGTGTCCATATGGCCGGGTTGCTCCAACCTCCCGTTTGGTTAGATACTTTGTTTTGTCCAAAAACGGAATTAGAACCCAACAGTTGAACGATAATAAGACTCAAACCAACACAAAACCTGTTCATATTCAAAATCTGTGGAATCCCATAAAGTTACTCCGTATTCGATTAATACATATACAAGGTTTATAAGAGAGATAATATAGGCGATAAGTGATTTTTTTTCTAAAAGTTTCAGATACGCCGGGATCCTGTTACGAAGCGTGCATTAAAGGGTTGCGAGACGATAAAAAAGCCCTCTTCTTCCCTGAAAACCCTGAAAAAATGTACCTGAGCGGTTCCGAACGCAGTATTTCTTATATTTGTAACCCTTTAAAAAACAGGAGATAAGAGAAGAAATGCAGCACATCCGCAACTTTTGCATCATTGCCCACATTGATCACGGAAAAAGCACCCTGGCCGATCGGCTCTTGGAATATACAGGAACCATCAGCAAGCGCGACATGCAGGATCAGGTTCTTGACGACATGGACCTTGAAAAGGAACGTGGTATAACCATAAAAAGCCACGCCATTCAGATGGAGTACACGTACAAAGGAAACAAATATGTGCTTAACCTTATTGATACGCCGGGGCATGTTGATTTCAGTTACGAGGTTTCACGTTCCATTGCTGCCTGCGAAGGGGCGCTACTCATCGTTGATGCGGCGCAGGGCATTCAGGCACAAACCATTTCCAACCTTTATCTGGCCCTCGAAAACAATCTCACCATCATTCCTATTCTCAACAAAATGGACCTGCCCAGTGCCGAGCCAGAGGTGGTGAAGGATCAGATCGTTGATCTGATCATGTGCGAACGAGACGAAATTATTCCCGCCAGCGGAAAAACAGGCATGGGTGTTAACGATATACTTGCCGCTATTATTGAACGTGTTAAGCCTCCCGTAGGAGAGCCAGAAGCGCCTTTGCAGGCGCTTATATTCGACAGCGTTTTTAATAGCTTCAGAGGAATTATTGCGTATTACAAAATCATTAATGGTTCAATTGCAAAAGGCGACAAGGTTAAGTTCGTTAACACAGGCGCTTCATATCAGGCGGACGAAGTTGGCGTTTTAAAATTAAAGCAGGAACCCCGCGATTCGGTTCACACCGGCGATGTAGGCTACATTATCTCAGGCATTAAAGATGCCCGCGAGGTAAAAGTGGGCGACACCATTACGCACGTAGCGCGCCCCTGCGAAAAAGGAATCGAAGGATTTGAAGACGTAAAACCCATGGTGTTTGCAGGGATTTATCCCGTAGATACGGAGGACTTTGAAGAGCTTCGCTACAGCATGGAAAAATTACAGCTGAACGATGCCTCCCTTACCTGGGAGCCCGAGAGCTCTGCTGCGCTTGGCTTTGGTTTCCGCTGCGGATTCCTTGGTATGCTTCACATGGAAATTGTGCAGGAAAGGCTGGAGCGTGAGTTTGGTATGACCGTAATTACCACCGTACCCAACGTGTCCTACATGGCGTACTTAACCCGGGGCGAGCAGGTGGTGATCAATAATCCTACCGATTTGCCCGACCCGGGTCGTATTGATTACATTGAAGAGCCATATATTAAAGCCAATATCATAACCAAAAGCGAATACATTGGTCCGATCATGACACTGTGTATTGAGAAGCGTGGTATTATCGTAAATCAAAATTACCTCACAACCGATCGCGTTGAGTTGATTTTTGAAATGCCACTGGCCGAAATTGTTTTTGATTTTTATGATCGTCTCAAATCCATTTCAAAAGGTTACGCCTCGTTCGACTACTCTCCGCTTGAAATGCGCCGCAGCGATCTGGTAAAGATGGACATCCTCCTCAATGCAGAACAGGTTGATGCTCTTTCGGCACTGGTTCACCGCAGCAATGCTTACGACCTTGGAAAGAAGATGTGCGAAAAGCTTAAGGAGCTTATCCCCCGCCAGCAATTCGAAATACCGATTCAGGCGGCCATTGGCGCCAAAATTATTGCCCGCGAAACCATACGCGCCCTGCGCAAGGATGTAACGGCCAAGTGTTATGGTGGCGACATTTCGCGTAAACGTAAGCTTCTTGAAAAACAAAAAGAAGGAAAAAAACGCATGAAGCAGGTGGGTAGCGTCGAAATTCCCCAAAGTGCGTTTATGGCTGTACTGAAACTTAACAGTTAATCCATGAAAAAACTATTTGCCATGGCAATTCTGCTTATCGCACAAAATGGTGCAGCGCAGTACATGTGGCAAATTAAAAAAGACACCGTTGTAAAATGGTACTATTACGACGGTGATGAGTTTAACGGCCCGAATGTTGACGAGGAAAAATGGATTCCGGCCTATAGCTGGACAAAAGTCAATTACGATTTTGATTACCTGATGACGCCGGAACGCATTGAATTCCGCAACGGCATTGCGCATTTTATGTGTTACCGCGACACCGGCTTATATGAGGTGCCTGTCTGGCAATGCGACTCAGCTTTCAAAAAAAAATACGCCGCCAGCCTGGTCAACGGTAATAAATTTAAATACCTGTTCAGTGCCGGTAATGTATGGAGTCGCAAACAATACGGTAAAGGTTATTTTGAGCTGCGCTTTAAAACGACCGATTCTTATGGCATGTGGCCTGCATTTTGGCTTTATGGCAGTAATAAAGACGAGATTGACCTGATGGAGTTGAAAGGCGAGAAAAAGGATGAGGTTCATATTGATATACATTGCCTTCATGGCTGCGATCACGGCTACATGGGTGGGGGCATCTTTCCACGTTCGTACGGCGGCTGGATCAAAGTTTCGGGTTTTTTGGCGGATGACTATAACATTCTTTCCGGCGAGTGGCAGGACGGTTATGTAAAATATTATCTCAACGGCGTGGGTATCGGTTATTTTAAGGGCGAGTTTGGTTCCAAACAAATGAATCTGATTATAGGCACGGGCCCCGCGAAAGACGGAAAGGGCTTTGACCCCGGCTGCAACGCCACATCGGTGTTTCCAAACAGCTACGACATTGACTATGCAAGGGTTTGGTATAAGACCCCCGTTAGCAAAGATCAGGTGGCCGGCCATAAACATACCACTTTTTCTTACACGCCCTTTCCAGAAAAAACGAAAGCCTTTCTGAAAAAGAAAATTGGTTTTATGTATAGTAAAAAAGCGTTTAAAAATGATGATATAACGGTTTCGGTATTGCCGGAAGGAAACAAAAAAATACTCGTTACCACGGTTGGCCGGAATATTGACTATAAAATAACGTTCAGCGATATGAACGGCCACGAACTGTCCACACAGAACATAAAAAACACCTTTGCCGAGTTCGATTTTTCAGGCAGCGCTGCAGAAAAAGTGCGCATGAAACTAAAAACCGCGTTCCGGTCGGTTGAAGAAATAATCACCCTTAATTAAACTTCATGAAACCATGATGCGTGTTCGCCCGCTACTTGTGTTTATTAGTGCCGGTGCCGCACTCAGGCTTATTACAGGTATTTATTGCCTTGCCCGGATGGGCAGCGTATCAGATATAGCTGTTGGGATTTTTACAGGAATTTTTTACGATTTAGTTTTTCTTGGGTTTTCATTGCTTATTTATTTACTGGCCGTTCCATTTATCTCCGCAAAAGCGCTCCGTCTTTTCTGGCGCATCACGATCCTTACCTGGCTTTTGCTTTGTGTATGCGATATTTTGTTTATTCATTACCTCGGCTTTCGCTCGGGCGCTTGGTCGTTTCGCCTTTTTTCTTCGGGCGACATTTTTCAGAAATTTACGCCAAACACGGTGAATGTTTCCGGGCTTATTCTGTTCCCCTTGTGTTTTT
>CALMNJ010000554.1 GCA_937868675.1 uncultured Bacteroidota bacterium
TGGACTCAGCTATGTAGTTGCTCCGATTGATCAGATATACAATGAGTTTGGCGGTGGCAAACAAGATCCCTCTGCAATTAGGGATTTTATCAGAATGTTATATAGCCGTAATCTGGCTGAGGGCAAACAGGTAAAGTATGTTCAGTTGTTAGGCGATGGCTCTTACATTAACAAGGACAGAAGCCTTCCAAATAACTCCAACCTTATTCCTACCTACCAGTCCGTTGAATCGCTTTCGGAGCTTGAAAGCGTGGCCACCGACGATTTTTATGGTATGATGGACGACTCGGAGGGCAGTCTGGTTGAGGTTACCGGTAAAATTGATATTGGTGTGGGGCGAATGACCTGCCGCACAAACGAAGAAGTAAGGGCCGTACTCAACAAAATTTACAACTACTATAAAAAAGATGCAAGCCTTCAGATTAACGACAACACTACCTGCTCTGCAACGGAGTCGGTTATGGGTGATTGGCGCAACTGGATGGTTTTTCTGGCCGACGATGAAGACGGGGCGCTTCACATGTCTGAATCTAACGGATTGACTGGGATAATAAAAAACGTAGCACCCTATATGAATACTGACAAAATTTATATTGATGCTTACAAGCGTTACAGTACCCCTGGCGGATTGCGCTATCCGGATGCCACGACCGATCTTGAGAAAAGACTTAAGAAAGGCGCATTCGCCTTTAACTACACCGGTCATGGAGGCGAAGTAGGGTTAACTGCCGAAAGGATGGTAGATTTGGATTTAATAACCAGACTTGACAATTTCAACCAGCTAGCGTTATCTATAACAGCAACCTGCGAGTTTAGCCGCTACGATGACCCGAACAGAACCTCGGCTGGTGAGCTATGCCTTTTGAATTCAAAAGGCGCAGCCATTGCACTTTACACCACCTGCCGCATCGCATTTTCAACAACCAATGAGAGCCTGAACATTGCGCTTTTAAAATACATGTTTGCCAGACTCCCTAATGGCAAGAGGCCTGCACTGGGTGACATCATTCGCCTAACAAAAGCCTGGACAGGGCAATCGCAATTGGCCAATTTCCATCTCCTCGGTGATCCGGCGCTAACCCTCGCCTATCCTCAACAAAGAGTGGTTACAACATCAATTAATAACAAAACCGTTTCGATTTCAAGTTCTGATACGCTGAGCTCACTTTCAAAAATTACAATTTCAGGATACGTGTCCGACACGCTGGGTAATAAACTTACTGATTTTAATGGACTGCTATACCCTACCGTGTTTGATAAAGAGCAGGACATTACCTGTCTTCTCAATAGTAATGCGTCCGCCACAAATTACTATACGCTTTGTTCAACCTGCAACTACGAGCCGTTTTCATTCAAGCTGCAAAAGAATATTCTTTATCGTGGTAAAATTCAGGTAACAAAAGGTGATTTTTCATTTTCCTTTCTTGTACCTAAGGATATCAGTTTTTCACCCGGCCCCGGAAAAATAAGCTATTACGCTACCAACGGAACCATGGATGCGAACGGAACCTACACTAACCTGATTGTTGGCGGCGTATCAAACAACAGCCTTAGTGATAATGAGGGGCCGCATGTTAAACTTTACATGGACGATAGAAGCTTTGTTTCGGGTGGTATTACAGGCGAAAATCCGGTACTGTTTGCCGAACTTACCGACTCAAGCGGCATTAACACTTCGGGAACAGGCATTGGTCACGATATTTCAGCCATCCTTGATCAAAACACCAGCAATCCCGTTGTACTTAACGATTATTACGAGGCGGGCCTTAACAGCTATCAGAAGGGGCGTGTACGCTATCCTTACAGTGATCTGGCCGAAGGAGAACACCATGTAAGTTTTAAAGTGTGGGATATCCAAAACAATTCCAGCACGGTTAATTCCGATTTTATTGTAGCTAAAAGCGCTGAACTGGCTCTTAACCATGTGTTGAATTATCCTAATCCATTTACTTCCAAAACAACATTTCTGTTTCAACATAATCAGGGTTGCAATCCATTGCACATAACCGTTCAGATTTATACGGTGAGCGGAAAGCTTGTGAAGACCATTGAAAAACAGGTGCCATGCGATGGCAACGGCCCTCAGGGAGTTGACTGGGATGGCCGTGATGATTATGGCGGTAAACTGGGAAGGGGTGTTTATATATACCGTTTAACCGTTCAGAATTCGGAAAACAAAAAAGCCGAAAAAATAGAAAAATTGGTA
>CALMNJ010000555.1 GCA_937868675.1 uncultured Bacteroidota bacterium
AAAATCAACCGATTTTTCGGCATGAAAATTCAAACAGGTAATGATAAAACCAAGCACAATAAGAACCGCCCCAATCAGAATTTTAACCGTGCCCTCCTTTCTTAAAACCAGATAATAGTCTTTTCGGGCCTCTTTAATCACTACAGAAATGAGAATAATATCCTCGCTTTTTTGCCGGAGGTGTTTTTCAATCATGGTAATTTCGGTGCCACGGCTCAGCAATGAGCGAGCCATCGCGTACATTTCGTCATAAAGCGTTTGGTCAAAATCCGTCATTAACACCAAGATAAGCTTCGTATTTATAAACCAAAATGATATTTGTCAGGCACTGAATTGCTTTCCGGAGTAAAAAAAATGGGCTTTGACCTAATTTTGTGAAACCATGACTTCCAAATCCTGTAACTTTGCACATCGAAAATTGGCATATCAAATTCCTGAATTACGATTCATTTAAATGAAATTTACCAGATTTTTTAACGTGGCTGCGCTTACTTTAACTGCCACGTTTTTTTTGTTGCAGTGCGGTAACAACAAGGCGGTGCCGGATGTATGCTTTACCAAAAACATTCAGCCCATCTTTGTAACCAAATGCGGTATGAGTGGCTGCCACAGCGGAAGCGGCGGCGGGCATGGAGAAAAAATGAACTTCACCACGTATGAGGGCATTATGAAAAAAGTAAAAGCAAATTACCCCCTGCTGAGCGAAGCTTATACAAAATGCACCGGAAAAAACCCGGAAATGCCACCTAAGGGGTACACAAAACTTTCCGAAACGGAATTGCAGTACATAAAATACTGGATTCATACCGGGGCTAAAAATTCCGATTGCACATCTGCATGCGATACACTTACGCTGAGCTTCTCGGGCCGCATAAAACCACTTTTAGATACCTGGTGCCTGGGTTGTCATAGCGCCTCAAACGCCGGCGGAGGCTACGATTTTTCGACATATGAAGGTGTCAGGACGGCCATTGCACCCAACAGCCGTTTATTGGGCTGCATTGAACAACAAACCGGATACAGCGCAATGCCGCAGAATGGTGGCAAATTAAGCGACTGCGATATTATTGCGGTAAAAAAATGGATAGAGGCCGGATACCCGAACAATTGACAAGGAACAAATTTATGAGAAACGTTTTCAAGGTATTCGCAATTTTGGGCATGTGCTGGTTGCAAACAAACGCCCAAAACGAGGATCTTCTGAAACTGGTGGAAGATAAAGCCGAACGCAGTTACACCCAGGCCACGTTTAAAACAACACGGCTTATTAATTTTCACACCACCGAAGTACTGGGACGCAGGGCCCTTGATTTTCGTATTTCGCACCGCTTTGGCGACGCAAACACAGGAGCCTACAATGCCTGGGGGCTGGATGGCGGCGCCAACATAAGGCTGGCGCTGGAGTACAGCCCGGATGGCCGTTTTATGTTTGGGATTGGACAAAAAAAAAACAAAAAAATTGCGGATGGTTTTTTAAAATATAAACTGCTCAGGCAAACAAACGATAACCACATGCCCCTGACCCTCACTCTTTTTACGTCGGTTTACCATACGTTTGAAAGGGCCAATTTTAGTACCGGATTAAATAAATATCAAACCATTTCCGACCGGCTTTCTTATTGCCATCAAATACTGGCAGGCCGTAAATTCAATCAGCGTTTTTCACTACAGTTAATGGCCGCAATGGTTCATTATAACCTGGTTGATAAAGTTACGGATGGAAACAACTGTTATGTGGCAGGTTTTGTTGCGCGGTATAAACTCACTACACGTCAGGCACTCACGATCGAGTACGGCCATTGTCTTAATCAATACAGCAAC
>CALMNJ010000556.1 GCA_937868675.1 uncultured Bacteroidota bacterium
TGGGTGACTTGTACGGAGCGGGGCATTTTGCCTCAGAAGCCCTTACGCAACTGGGTTCACTTTTTAAAACGCACAACCTGGTGATAGCTTCCGGCGGATCGGGCTTATACATTAACGCCTTACTGAATGGGGTTGATGATTTTGAGGACATACCGCTAACCGTGCGCCAGCAACTGAATACTGAATATGCAGAAAAAGGGCTTACATGGCTGCAGGAGGAACTGAACCGGGTTGATCCGGCGTATTTTAATAAGGTGGATCGTAATAACCCACAGCGCATGATTCGTGCACTAGAAGTTTTCAGGCATACCGGAAGCCGGTTCTCTTCATTCCTCAGCGATCAAAAACAGGAGCGGGGCTTTACTCCTATTCCTTTATTGATTAACCTGCCGCGCGAGGTGCTGTACGAACGAATAAACAGACGGGTGGACCACATGATGGAACAGGGGCTTGCCGACGAAGTACGATCGCTGGTTGACAAAAAAAATTTTAATGCGCTCAAAACCGTGGGTTACAAAGAGCTTTTTGAGCATTTCGACGAACGCTACACATTAAGCGAAGCCGTTGACAAAATAAAACAGCACACGCGCAATTATGCCAAACGGCAGGTTACCTGGTTCCGGAATCGGGGCGGGTTTGAGGAGTTTGAACCGGATGCCGACGAAAAAATAAAAGCTTACGTTGATCTGATAATGTCTCATGGCTAGTATCTTTTCCATTGCCGAAGATTACAAACGCGTAGAAGGTCCTATCCGCAACAGTATTGCCTCGGAGTTTTTCATCCAGATGGTGAACGCCACCTTCATGAACATATTACCGCTTTATATGTCGCGCGAGGGCTTTCTGGATTCTGAGATTGCACTTTTTATTACCTTGCGTTTCATCGGGGTTTTTGTTCTGGCTATACCTCTGGGAAAATTTATAAAAGGCAAAAAAGTGGGCAAATTATTTTTTCTCTCCAACCTTTTTGTTCCTCTTTTCGGTCTCGCCATTGTAATCAGCATCGGTCTTAAAATTAAAATGCTCACGGTAATATCGCTCATACTGTGGGGTGCCTCGTTCACTTTTATGCAGGTTCCAATACTTCCTTACATACTGCGCAATTGTAAAAAAGAAAACCTAACTGCTGCCATATCGTTAAGCTACAGCACCTGGAGTTTTGGTGGTATTATCAGCGGTGTGGTCATTGCACTGCTCGACATGATAAATCCTAACCTGTTTAATGAAAGAATGATCCTTATTATTTTTTCGGTTGCTGGTTTCGGAGGAATGTATTACCTGAGGCGTAATAATACATTTACGGAAGCCGTGGATGCGTCGGCACGACAGGGAACCGTGGTTGCGGGAACAGACTGGCCTACTGTAATAAAGGCCCTGATCCCGACACTTATTATAGCCACCGGTGCGGGCCTTACCATTCCATTTATCAGTCTTTTTTTCGAGAAAGTACACCAGGTACACAAGGGGGGATTTTCGGTGTTGAGTTCAGTAGCCTCTTTTCTTGTTGCCTACCTTGCATTGCTGGTGCCGAGGGTAAAAGAGAAAATCGGTTATAATATTGCCATTCCAACCACTCAATCGCTGGCCGTAATATCGCTGGTTGCCTTAGCTACCACACAGCTTTATAATCAGTACAGCATTGCCGTGGGTATTGCTTCGGTATGCTACCTGCTGCGGCAGCCACTCATGAACATGGCCGGCCCCATGACCTCCGAAGTGGTTCTGGGATATGTGGGTAAGCGCAACCGCGAAATCACAAGCGCGCTTACTTCGGCTATCTGGAGCAGCAGCTGGGTAATCAGTGGCTTTATGGTAACCGTGTTTTTGAGCTATCAGGTGAGTTTTGCAAACATTTTCCTCATTACCTCGGTACTTTATACCTTTGGCGTCATCATGTATTATCTGCTTATACTTGATTACACTAAAAAAGAAGAACAGGGTCTTATTGAATCGTAAGTTGCCATATTTATTTTTCCTTCTTTTACTTTCGGCGGGCTATGCTGCACAAACGCTTGGCATAAACTTACTTCAGGCATCATGCCAGTTATTTAAAGGACATTTGTTTTGCTACGGTATCACAGGCGGTAATTCAAAATCAGCCTTAAAGGTTTATAAACTGAACGCCGGTTTAAAAATAGTGGATAGTATGGTCATAGAGAAACCGCACTATAAGGCATCCGATTTCCTGCGGCTATATTCCGACACGCTTCACGGACAACTAAATATCTATCTTCCCAAAAAAGAGAAAAAAGCGGTGGATGTGTATCATCTGGATGGTGCGCCCGCGATGCTTTCAACTGCCGAAGATGTGGAGATTGCCCGGCTCAACAACACGTCGCTCTTCAGCCCCGAAACGTTTTTCTTTCACAACACCGTTTACAGTATCAAAACCAGCCACGACACCTCTGGTCTGCAGTTTTACCTTAACAAGTATGAGCTTAACAAAAACGCTTCTAATTTTGATTATGGCTTTGTATGGCAATATCCCTTTGAAAGAAAAAATGTGCATTCGGCACACATTCTGTTTGCTGATAGCAGGTATATATATCTTTATGTTACTGTGCGAAACGGTTCAAAAGCGGGGCAATGGCTATTGAAAATAAATGGTGCTGGAAAACTTGTAAAAGGCACTAAACTAAATGCCTCTGCCGAACAAGGCTATTATGGCCTGCCTGTTGTTTATGCAGATAAAAATTCGCGCTCGTTATGGCTTGCCGGACAAAAATTCAGCTACTCACAAATTGACCTGAATGCCGCCAAATTAAGCATGGAGAAAGATCCACTGGCCAGGATTTACCTTATTGAAATAGACTCGCTTGACGAACCGGTTCAGCGGCACGAGTTTAAATTTCCAATTGCCGAAACAAAAAACGGAACAAAAAAAGTAAATGCGGCCTTTCTGCTGAGGTTTAATAAACTCAGCAAAAAAGCTGACGATGGCTTTACGCTGGAAACCGACATATACCGGAACAACGGCGAGCCAATGTGTTACTTCTATACTTCCAGTTCTGTGATCGGCATTTCAAAAAACGAGGAAAAATTTATCGCAACAAAAACCATTATCAGCGCCAATGCCGAGGTAGAACGGTTTTACATGAATAATGATAAGCTCGATATGAATGGCCGCATTTGTATTGACAGCCTTTCAAAATTTGAGACCCTTTTTTACACCGAGCCTGTGTTACCTGTAAAAGACGCTTTCAAAACCGACGATGCCGGAAACCCTTACTGGCTTCTCCGGAAATCACTCATCAAAAAAAACAGCATTCAATTTGCCACGCTCACGCCGGTAAAAAAAGTCTATTCATTAAAAGTATCTCAAGAAATAGACAAAAATCACCATCCTCAACTCATTGTAATTTCCTCTCAGTTTTACATCACAGCCTCCGATGACAGCGATGGAAAACTCATGCTTAATTTGCACAGCTGGTAAAAATCTATTCTTACATTTGCTGGCATGATACAGCGCATACAATCTCTTTTTCTGCTTGCAGCCGCCCTTATGGGCATCCTGCTTTTATTCATCCCATCGTTTACCATCATTTTTAATAATCTCCGCATTCCACTGGTGCTCGAGCCAATAAGGGCCGCCGGACTGAACTCTACTGCCGGACACACAGCTGCCGTGTTTATCAACTTTGCCGGGCTTGTTATTGCCCTTGGTACGGTTTTTCTTTACCAGCGCAGGGAACTGCAAATTAAACTGTGTTACCTGCTGGCCCTGGTATGGGTTGTTCTGGGCGGTATGATTGCACTTTGTCCTTTTGTTAATGCCAACGGTGCCGCTTTCGAACTTAACATGAATGCGTTTGTATTTAGTTTTGTTGGTCTTGCCATTGTTGCTGCGCTAATGGCCGCCCGCTTCATTAAAAAAGACATTGATCTATTAAAAAGCGCCGACCGGATTCGTTAAGCGATATTTTCGAAAAATAAAAAAGCCGCGACAATCACGGCTTTTGTTTGGTTGTTAAAACTCATCCTCGTTAAAGAAAAAGTCGTCCTTGGTGGGATAGTCCGGCCATATTTCTTCAATGCTCTCATACGACTCGCCCTCATCTTCCATCTCCTGCAAATTCTCGATCACTTCCATCGGGGCACCGCTCCGCATCGCATAATCAATCAGCTCATCTTTGGTTGCAGGCCATGGGGCGTCTTCCAACCAACTTGCCAATTCGAGTGTCCAATACATATAATCTGTTTTAGCCTGTTTTTAATTTCATGCAAAAGAAAAAAAATTTTCGGTAAGAAAAAAGAAATATTTAATAAAACATGTTACGGCTTTTAATCCTTACAAAAAACTGGCAATCAGTCATTTAAGTATGCCACAGGCCTTTTCGGTGAATGTTTTTCAGAATATTAAGTCCGGTATTGTCAGGAGCGCCGGTTTTTACCGGCTATTTGGTGCTTTTAAAAAACGCATTAATCAATCTCAATGCCTCGGCATAAGGTTGAAAATTTTCCGCTTGTTTTAAAATTTCGAGTTGCTGTTTCACACCCGGCTCCGAAAAAAAATGCGTGCGCAAACGCTCCTCCACCGTATTTAAAAACAAGCTGTACTGCTGTTCTTTCCGGTTTTCAAAAAACCAGTTGTGAGCTTTGGCAAATGTTACAAAATCAGTAAGCATGTTGTACACCTCTTCAATGCCCTTGCCTTCCAGCGCCGAGCAAACCAGGGTTCGGGGCGTCCAGCCGCTTTCGGGAGCCTGCAGCAAATGCATGGCATGTGCATATTCGGCGCGTGCCGAAGCCGCTTTTTGTGCATTTTCTCCATCCGCCTTGGTTATTACCAGCGCATCGGCCATTTCCATAATGCCGCGCTTTATGCCCTGAAGCTCATCGCCCGCGCCCGCCAGCATAAGGAGTAGAAAAAAATCGCAGATCCGTTTTACCGCCACCTCACTTTGCCCCACGCCTACCGTTTCAACAATAATGTAATCAAAACCAGCTGCCTCACACAGCAAAATACTTTCATAGGTGCTGCGCGTTATCCCGCCCAGCTCGCCGCTGCTGGGCGACGGCCGTATATAAACCTGCTGCATGGCCGACAGTTTCTCCATTCGGGTTTTATCGCCCAGAATACTGCCCCTGCTGCGCGTGCTCGAAGGATCAATGGCCAGAACCGCCAGCCTGTGGCCCTGCGCCACCACATGCTGTCCGAAACTTTCTA
Source organism: uncultured Bacteroidota bacterium (assembly GCA_937868675.1). Taxonomy (GTDB): domain Bacteria; phylum Bacteroidota; class Bacteroidia; order B-17B0; family Aurantibacillaceae; genus Aurantibacillus. The sequence goes on from CALMNJ010000556.1 coordinate 5,168, forward strand.
TAAACGTGCTTTTACCAACGCCCGGTACGCCTGTTATGCCAAGCCTGAACGAACGTCCGGTATAGGGCATCAGCGCTTCCATAACGGCCACCGCCGTTTGCCGGTGCGCGTCGCTGCTCGACTCCACCAGCGTTATGGCTTTGCTAAGCACAGCAATATCGTGTTTTAAAATACCGTCAACGTAAAACTCAGTGTGTTTAGGTGTGGCCACAATTCAAGGTTAAAATCTAAGGTGTTTTACCGAAACACCGCTGTTCTGCAACTCCTTCAGCGAATCAATACCTATCTGCAAATGCGCAGCCGCAAAATTTTCGGTTACTTTTTTATCACTCTGTTCGGTTTTCACGCCCTCGCTCACCATGGGCTGATCGGTTACCAGCAGCAAGGCGCCCGTTGGTATTTCGTTGTGAAAGCCAACGGTAAAAATAGTTGCCGTTTCCATATCAATGGCCATTGCGCGCAGCGATCGCAGGTAGTTTTTAAACTCCTCGTCGTGTTCCCACACCCTGCGGTTGGTGGTGTACACAGTGCCGGTCCAGTAATCGCGGGCATCCAGCCGGATGGTGTACGATATGGCTTTTTGCAAACTAAAGGCCGGCAGCGCCGGAATCTCGGCAGGCAAATAATCGTCGCTGGTGCCTTCGCCGCGAATCGCCGCAATGGGTAGTATCAAATCGCCAATCTGGTTTTTTTTCTTAAGTCCGCCGCACTTTCCCAGAAACAAAACCGCTTTTGGCATAATGGCCGTGAGCAAATCCATCACGGTGGCCGCACTTGCGCTGCCCATACCAAAATTAATAATGGTAATGTTGTTTGCCGTGGCGCTCAGCATGGGCCGGTCTTTGCCCTGCACCTCCACGCCATAGCGTTCGGCAAAATTATAAACGTAGTTCGAAAAATTTACAAGCAAAATATACTGGCCAAAAGCTGCTATTGGCACACCCGTGTACCGGGGCAGCCAGTCGTTCACAATCTCCTCTTTTGTTTTCATTTGTTTCTTTTTTGGGCGCAAAACCGCATAAAAATTACACACAGTTCTCTCCTGCACAATCCTGGTCCAATTTTTTTCTTCGCTGGCGAATAAACGTAAATTTAAAAAATATTTTACGCATTGAACCTCGAGCTAAAATACCCTGCATATTCACCGCGCATCCGGCAGCAGAATGGACAGCCGCATATTTTTGATTTTATTCGCCGGCGCTGGCTGGCTCTTACCCCCGAGGAATGGGTGCGGCAGCATGTGCTGAATTACCTGGTGAGTATAAAAAACTACCCCGCCCCGGTTATTGCCGTTGAAAAAGAGTTGCAACTCAACGATCTTAAAAAGCGTTACGATATTGTGGTTTATAGCCCCGGCATGGCTCCCCATATTATTGTTGAATGCAAAGCCCCGTATATTGAGCTGAATCAGGCCGTGCTTGAACAGGCCCAGCGTTACAATCTGATTGTAAAAGCACCAATCCTCATGATCACAAACGGAGTGAGCGATGCGGTATATGTCAGCGGGCAAAGGGTTCAGGAACTCCCAGCGTTTTAAATAGTTGCGCATCAAAATTTTTTTTTTGTGGGCGCCTTAACGGGTTTTCGGCTTTAGCCGGCTGGCAAAGCGCCAATGCCGCACCCAGGCACTGGCTCACGCAGGGCGGGTGCCGGGTCTTTCGCCTTTTTGGCAAAAGCCGCGGCCCCGCCGCGTTATTAGCGCTTTGCTGCACCGGGCTGCCGCCTCAACCCCTGGCGCGGCAATGCGTATGGTGGTAAACCATTTATTTCTTTATTTTAGCTTCTGAACTTTTAGAGATGCAGAAACAAGTTCGGCATGACAATCTGGTATTTTTGAGATGGCTCCTAACCTTTTTCCTGCCCCCAGATTACCTCGTAAAAATACAGCAGCGGGTACAAAAATGGGAAAAGCAGCAACCAGAACAGTTTTCCGGGGGACCGGTCGTGACGAAAATAAAAATACAAACTGTAAAGCCACAGTATAACCGAACCAGGTACCAACATTATCTGCAGCGTTAAAACCTTGCTGTTATGCCATAAAAACCGTTCACCAGGTGTGCGCCAGGCTATTACAAAAAGTGCCATAACGGTACCCGCAAGGCTCATAAAAAAACAAAGCTTCATGAGAAACATAAGGGCCCTGTTGCTCAAAGATTTATGATTTCCCTTTTGAGTATTAGACATTGCTTTGATTTATTGCGGACTTAATTTCCGGTACGTTATCACCAACACCATCAGGCCCGAGAGAAGCCCGATTAAAAAACCGCCCAACAACTGACCCGTGGCCATGACATGTAACTCTTCTCCGGTTTCTGGATCAATGCTATACGGCGGATTAATTGCTACAAGCACTTCGAACCCAACAAACATCATGATTAAAAACACCATAAAACCCGCGGCAAGCGCAAACAAAAACCTTATGAGCTTATGTTGTATCATTTACAAATAGCTTCTTAAAGCTAATCAGAATTTTGGTTCCTGCCGTTTTTGAAAGGGCATTTATCTGAAGAAAATGACTTTTGATACAGAGCTTAATTCGAAATACTCTGAACGGATACAATGTTGAGCTGGGATATTTGTTTGCGTTAGGGACAGCAGCGGCAACCCGCCGAAACAAAATATTCGTGAGGTGGCTAAAGCGAATCGTACGGCAGCGGCTTGCTCCTAAAACATTAACCACGACAAGCCGCGGCAACGCCCAAAATGCAGTTGTATAACCCTGCATTGCTGCAAAACCCTGTTCTATTCAAACTGTGTTTTATTCTTCATAAAGGTACGCCACTTTTCGAGCAGCGCTTGCATATCGTCGGGCACCGGACTATCGAAAAACAATTTTTGTTTTGTAACCGGATGCGTGATACCCAGTGTTTTTGCATGAAGCGCCTGACGTGGTAAAGTGTCGAAACAGTTTTGGATAAACTGCCGGTAGCTGCCCGTGTTGAGGCCTTTAAGCACTGCACTGCCACCGTACTCGCCGTCGTTGAACAAGGGGTGGCCAATGCTTTTAAAATGAACGCGTATCTGATGTGTTCGTCCGGTTTCGAGTTTGCATTCTACCAGGGTAATGTATCCAAAACGTTCAAGCACCCTGTAATGCGTAACAGCGTGTTTGCCCTGTTCGCTGCCTTCCGGAAACACCGTCATCACCTTGCGGTCGCGCGGATCGCGGCCCACATTGCCGCGTATGGTGCCTTCATCGTTCTTTAAATCGCCCCAGCAAATGGCCAGGTACTTGCGGTCCATGGTGCGATCGTAAAAATCCTTGGCCAGGCGGGTCATGGCCAGCTCGGTTTTAGCCACGATTAAAATACCCGAGGTGTTCTTATCAATGCGATGCACAAGGCCCGGGCGTTCGAGATACAGATCGTTGTTAAGTTTGGTCTGGCTTTTGGGTAAATTTTCGAAACGCCAGGCGAGCGCGTTTACCAGTGTGCCGGTGTAGTTGCCATACGCAGGATGCACCACCATGCCCGCTTTTTTATTCACCACCACCAGGTATTCGTCTTCGTACACAATATCAATGGGAATGTTTTCGGGAATTACCTCCACTTTGCGCGGCGGGGTTGTAAGCATAATGCTGATTTCGTCGCCGGGTTTTATTTTGTAATTTGATTTTGTGGCTTTGCCGTTCACAATTACAAAGCCGGCATCGCAGGCATTTTGTATGCGGGTGCGTGTGGTGTTGGCAATGCGCTGCATTAAAAATTTATCAATGCGCACAGGCTCTTTGCCTTTTTCTACAACAATTTTAAAATGTTCGAAAAGGGATTGTTCCTCGTCGCCGGCAAGCTCTTCCTCATCGTCAATAAGCGGGCCCGCCATGTGCTTAGTGCGTAATGATTATTTTGTGGATGCTGCTTTGCATGCCATTGCTGAGACTAAGTATATACACCCCGTTGTTGAGCGATGCCGTATTAAGTACGGCCTGTGCGCCCTCCATGGTGCCCTGCATCATTTCATTGCCCAGCATGTCGCTGAGCGTGTAGTGCACCAGATTGCCGGCATCGGGCAACGCGATATTAAGCTGCTGCGAGGCGGGATTAGGAAATACGAGGCTTTGTAATTTGCCGGGATTGGCGTCACCGTTGTCCTTAATCCCCACGGGGGTCCCGTCCCAGCTTTTAAAAACCGGGTGTATCATAACCGAACCATGAAACTGCGACTGTTGCCAGCCCGATCCTGAATCGAAATAAACCGATTTGCCAAAATCGAAGTTGCGGTCGTAGCCTACCGAAATGCCCAGCGCATCAAGCTGCTGAAACCCGAAAAAATACGTGCCTTTTGTAAGCACTTTGGGTGTGCTGAAGGCGTAATGCGGCAAATCCTTGTAACCTGTTTTTATGTAATGAACCGAATCGGTTTGCTGGTACAACAAGGTTCCGGGCACCCCATTGCTTTGCGCTGCCCACACCGAAAATTTAAATGCCTGTCCGGCTGTGATCTTACCCACATGCGCAAAATAAATATCCATTCCGAGCAGCGAATCGGTATTATTCAAATCAACCTTCACGGCCATTTTTCCGCCCGCGCCCAAAATGTAATATCCGGCTTCGGGGCTTCCATCATCGAACGCATAATAATTTCGGAACCGCTGAAACTGGGTGATTGTATCGTTCCCGTCAAACTCCTGCTGACCGGCGCTGCTGCCAAACAGCGAGAGCGAATGAGTAACCGGGAAATCGTAATAGCGATCAACGTTTGAGAAGGTGGTACTGATTTGTGGGCGGCAAATATTCTGGTACGTTGAGTAACCGTGTTTAGGAAAATACTGAATGTTGTCGTGATCGTTATACCCGCTGGTACCCGTAGCTTTGGAGTCGTAGCGCATCATCAGATTGTACTGTACATTAAGCTGATTGGCACTGTTGCTTTTTACACGAAG
>CALMNJ010000557.1 GCA_937868675.1 uncultured Bacteroidota bacterium
ATACCGGTGCTTAACAAAGTCCAGGAACCGCCAAAGTCGGTTGATTTATAAATGCCCGCATAACCCATGTTGGCGTTTTTTACCCACCCCGTTGCTGCGTATATAGTTGAAGGGTTTACAGGATCCTGCACCATGTCCCAGAAAAGGGAGTCGAGTATTTTATTCCAGGTAGTGCCGCCATTGCTGCTTTTGTACATACCACTCACGCCACACGCCAGCACCTGCTGTGAGTTGGACGGATTTACGAGAATTTTTCTTATCAGCGAACCATCGCCGTTGGTAAGTTGATAGGTAAGACCTGTTGCACTCCAGTTCTGACCGCCGTCGTTGCTTTTGTATACGCCCAGGCCATAGTGGGTATGACGTTTACGCCCATCCAGAAAAAGGCCCTTGCCAATGTATTCAAAATCGCAGATGGAGGCATAAATGGTATTGGTATTGTTTGGATCAATACAAATATCGCTTACCCTTGTAATGGGCAGGTTGTCGGTTAATGGCGTATAGGAGGTTCCACCGTTGCTGGTTTTCCAGATACCGCCCTGAGCCACGCCAACGTAAAAAACACTGGTATTGGTTGGATGAAAGGCAACGCAATTTATACGGCCAATACCATTCTCCATATAACCGGTAAGGTTGTTTGGAATTGCATTGGGCCCCACGGGGTACCATGGAGCCGAGGTAGCTGCCGAGCTTTTGCGGGCCTCAGCGGCTTTAATGGCCTCTTCAATGTAAATGTCAAATCCGGCAGGTTCGCCCTGTGTATTGGTATGCAACTGCATATCGGCCTCATAACGCTTAAAGTGTTTCCAGTATTTTTGTGTAGCAAGGTCGTTGCTGTTTTTAAACTGACTATACTGAAGTTGCATTTCCTTAAAGGTAAGAGCCCTGCCTTTGTTGTTTTTTAAAAATGGTTGCGCATTGGTGGCTAACACGCCAACAATGCTCATAAAAAGAAGGGGAAGAATGCCTTTGTTAATGATATTATTCATGGTGTGTTCGTGTAGGTAAAAATAGAATAATAAAGCGCCACTTTGTGGGGGTTTTTATTAATGGTTACTTTTGCCGCATAATTGATTAGCCCAATATGAGTAAGGTTTTTGCCAACACAGCCACCTTTGCCGCCCAGGCCGATAGTAATGACAAGCTTCGCGATTACCGCCGCCGGTTTTGTTTCCACAACACAAGGGTAAAGAGGTGGTGTATTTTACCGGCAATTCGCTGGGACTTCAACCCAAAACCACCAGGTCATACATACAGCAGGAACTCGACGATTGGGCCCGGTTTGGTGTGGAAGGGCACTTTCTTTCCAAATACCCATGGTTGTCGTACCATGAGTTTTTGACCGAAAAAATGGCCCGTATTGTTGGTGCCATGCCGCAGGAAACTGTGATGATGAACCAGCTCACTGTAAACCTCCATCTGCTCATGGTATCGTTTTACAGGCCCACAAAACAACGTTTCAAAATACTTTGCGAATCCAAGGCTTTTCCAAGTGATCAGTATGCTCTTCAGTCGCAGGTAAAATTTCATGGATACGGTATTGAAGAGGCCCTTGTGGAAGTGAGTCCTCGCGATGGCGAGTTCAGTATTCGTGAAGAGGATATCTTGAGCGCAATAGAGACGAACAAGGAATCGCTGGCCTTAATCATGATTGGCGGTGTGAATTATTTTACCGGGCAGGTCTTTGATATGAAAGCCATTACCGAAGCTGGTCATAAAGCAGGCGCCATCGTTGGCTTCGATCTGGCGCATGCAGCAGGAAATATTAAACTGAATTTACACGACTGGAATGTTGATTTTGCCGCGTGGTGCAGCTACAAGTATCTCAACAGCGGCCCGGGAAGTGTGGCCGGTGCTTTTGTACACGAAAAACATCTGAACAATGTTGATTTGCCGATGTTTGCCGGCTGGTGGGGCCACGATAAAAAAACCCGTTTTTTAATGGATAGCACTTTTATACCCATGC
>CALMNJ010000558.1 GCA_937868675.1 uncultured Bacteroidota bacterium
AGTGGTCAGAGGGGGTACAAACGCTGTTATCAGTAGGAAGTTAACGAAGCATTGGCTCGGATATTTGAAGAGTGTCAAACAATTTTAGCTAAGAATAGCCGATTGAAATCCAAAATAATATAAACAAAACCAAGTCTATTACTAAAACTTCACTTACCCTACAAAAATTGCCGGATTGCCGAACACTCAGGGTGCTGTTTGGAGTCATCACAAATTATTATTCTGTTACAATAGTCATTTCCGCATGGTATTAAAAACAAGCGATGCCATTTTTAAATTCACTTCTTTCCTCACACAGTCACCGGCGTGGCGCCCAGTAATTTTAAATAGGTGTTCATGTCGTGCTCGTAAACCACCCAGCAGCCGTAATCTTTAATACTGTTGGGTGGGTTTGGGCACGCAGGATTGCTGTTGCCCCCATTGTCCAGCGGCTTATCGGTACCGGCCGGCGCATACGACACACCGCGTAGTTTCATTAGGGCGTTCATGCTGTCAACCGCCACCTTCAAATCCAGTTTAAGTTTTGGTCCTAATGGCACACCGCAGTTCATCAAACCGTTCAGGTTATCGAAGGCGTGGGGCACAAGGTCCTGTAAGTTGTGAATGCGGTAGCCCGCAAAGCCAATGCCATTCTGGTTTGCGCCGGCATTGTAGTAGGCCGCGTATTTGTCGTTGCCTACGGTTGGCGAGGCCACTGTGTAGGTTTTAAAATTGAGCCGGCCCGGGCTTAGCCTCCATTGCGCGCAGGTATCAATTAGCCAGGACGTGTAAATGGTAGCCAGCGCGCCGCCAAGGCTGTGGCCGGTTACAAAAAATTCAAGGCTTTGGCCGGGATCGCCCGTAAGCACCAGACTTTTAATAAGGTTGATAAGCGATACATCGCTGCTGATATCGGGCGGTGTGCTGATGCCCGTAACCGGCGAATGCATGGCCTTTAGCACTTCCAGGCCAATCAGACTGCCCCGCGAAACTTTGATGGCGTTGTTGTGTGTGGCAGAGTAGGGGTATATCTCCTCCGTAAAAACAAAAAGGTCTTCGGCAATGTCGCTTATAAAACTCCAGTTGGTGCCGCGGTGCGCGATAACATACTGGCCCGGCACGTTTTTATTGGCGGCCATGTACATCAGGTTGCCTTTGCCAATAGCGCTCAGGCCCAGCCATACCAGTTCCCAGTTGGTTCCGGTGGCATAGTTTTTTGAACCGTCGGCAAGCGCTGCAGCAATGGCGGCGCTTATTTTGTTGCGGTCTTTGGTGTTTTCCTGCAGGTATGCAAACGAGCAGTGAGTGGCGCAAACGCGCGCCTCGGTTTGATTGTAGGTTGGATCAAATGCCATAATGATTTGTTTTTAGAAGTGTAAGTGTTATTTAGTGACATAGGCCCGGATGCGGCTTATCAGCGCCGGCCCGATGCCGGGAACATTATCAAGATCGTCAATTTCGTTAAACTTGCCGTTATCGTGGCGGTATGTTACAATGGCCTCCGCTTTGCCGGCGCCTATGCCGGGTAATTCCTGCAGTTCATCCACATTAGCAGTATTGATATTTACAAGCGCTTGCGATGAGGTAAAGGTTTTTACAATCCAGTTGCCTTCAGCGTCGGCATTCATGTCAAAGGCATCGTCCCAGCCGGTGGCATAAATGGCTTTGCTTATGGTATATGCACTAAAGCTTTTGCTGCCGTTGCCGGCCTGCACCGTAAATGCCGGACGGCTAAGGCTAATGGAAGACTGAAGCATGTCGAGCACATTTTTGTTGGGATGTCCATAGGCCCATGCTGTCCACAGCGTTTCGCGGCTCAGATCACCCATTGAGATTACGGCATACTTCGGACTTATTTTTTGCAAAAGCGCTTTGGTAGTGCCGTTTTTTGAACCATGGTGGCCACACACATACACATCCGCATCCAGCGCAGAAGTGCCCTCATACCGTTTAATAAGGCCTTCAATGGCACGGTCTTCCAGATCGCCGGTAATAAGTACTGAGGACTTACCGTAATCAATTCGAATAACAAGCGAGTTGTTATTGGCATTCGAAACATCGGCTTGTTTCCAGCCTGTGGTGGGGGTTATGGCGCCCCACAGTATTTGTATTTGAGGATTTACGCCGTTGCAATCGTCAATAGGATCAATCACTTTGCTGGTAATACCTTTTTTGGAAGGGAGCATTTTTGTATTCACGGTTTCAAGGCCAATGTCGTCGCTTTTATCCCCGGTTTCCTCGCTTGCCTGCGCGCGCAGATGCAGTTTTTTTTGCTGAGGCCCGCCCGAACCGGTTTCCTGACCATTGGTAATGACATTTTTAATGACGTAAGGCTGCTCTAATAATTCAGGCACGCCCCGTGTATGATCAATGTGAGGATGAGTAATGTAAACTGCTTTAAATGTGTTTTTGTATTTATCATGCTTCGCGAAAAAATCTTCCAGGTACGCCGTCAGTGCTTCGTTCGAGTTGAACTCGGAGTTCGATTCTCCACCCGCATCAATTAACAGCACACCGCACGGAAACTCCACCAGACACGAAGAGCCCTGACCCACGTTAATAAAATGAAGTTTCATGCCCGATTGTGAAATCAGGGTATGCGAAAAGAGAAGGCATCCCAAAAAAGGGATCATTTTTTTAATCCGGTTAATCATGGTGTTTAAGTATGTTAGTTTAATGGGTCTTTCTTAAACTTTATTTTTATCCTGTTGTGCCCTGATTGCCTGAGTTACTGTTGTTTTGTTGCTGATTGGATGAAGTATTATTAGCTGTGTTGGTAATGCTGGATGAAGCTGCCGCGCCGGATTCGGTGGTTTTCATACCCAGGTAGGCTGCGGAGCTAATTCCCAGTAATGCAAGCTGCCATTCGCTGAAATCGGGAAACGGAAAATCGCAGGCTTTTACATTATTCATAAACATAACCACATATCCCACACCAAAAAGAATATTGAAAATAAATGACTGGAAGCGATGCATGTTGATGCCTTTATCATCTGAAATGACATCCACATACCAGCCCTCGGTTTTAAACTGGGGTACTTCTTTCCCTTCCAGGCTGGCCGACTGACGCTGATCAATTATTTTGCCGCCCGAATACACAAGAATGCCGGCGCCCAGCAAAATAACCGCGGTTGAGTTTACAGGTATCAGGATGCCTGTAAAGGCAAAGAAAAAAATGTAAACCGAAAGTATGATCATGGTCCACCAAAAAAACTGAACCCGCGAATAACTGTAAGGTTGCTCGTTCACCGGCAATCCGTTATTGCTGCGACACATGCTACTGTTGTTAAACAAACGAATGCCGAAAAACCAAACACCTGCCAGTATCAGTAACGATATCCAAAAGGTAAAACGCTTATACCATGGTTTCCAGCCGGCAGGCCTTGCACTTTGTAAACTGTTTTTTTTGTATTTGATAAACCAGAATGCGGATGCACGGTAAATACTGTCTTTGTTTTTTCTGAACGCGTCAATGGCATCCATGTCTTCTATATAACCTGCCGTTGCTTCCGAAACATTTTGCCGTAGCTTGTTAATGGTATCGGTAATGCCAGCCAGATTTTTTTGCATCTGCTGCGCCGAGTTAATGGCAGCCCCGGACGAGTCGGTTGAAACAGAAGGCGAAACATTGGTACTGTCAGCGCCGGCAATAAGTTGTGAAAAAAGGAATGCCGCGATGAATACCACTTTTTTTGACCAGAATCCCACGTGATTTAATGTGTTAGCCATTGTTTTTGATGTTTTTAGTTGAATGCGTAAGATAAAGTCTTATCCGTTGAAATATAGTTAAGCAATAAATTGTGTATGGCTGTTTAAAAATGGGTACGCAGCCTTATGTCAAATATAGAAAAGCATTAACACAAAGTCAACTAAACTTTGTAGATGCTGAAATTTAACTTTCATTAAGCGCTTTTATTTTTTATAAGGTGCTGAACTGTTGAGTTGTATTGATAATGAGATGAAATAATAAAGCGCGGGCTGATGGTTTATGCTTACATTTGGCCGTACGATAGAGCTGTTAAACCCATGAACAGACAAAAAAAAATATCCATTATTCTGGCAGAAGACCAGGATTTAATGCGTCAGTCGCTGAAGGCATTGTTGGGCGACTATGAAGAATTTACAGTCGTGGGTGAAGCGGCAAACGGTAAACAACTGCTCGATTTATTAAAAACGGTAAGCGCAGATGTGGTGTTGCTCGATCTTGAAATGCCTGTAATGAACGGGCGCGAAGCGCTTCTGGTTATCCGTTCAAAGTATCCTGACGTGAAAGTAATTTTATTAAGCATGCATAACAGCCCCGAGGTAATGATGGATCTCATGTCCTGTGGCGCCCGTGCATATGTTCCCAAAGGCAGCGATGTGGATGCGCTTCTTAGCACAATTAAACAGGTGGATGAGTTCGGCTATTTTTTTTCGGAGGAGGTGTCGAAGGCAATGCGTA
>CALMNJ010000559.1 GCA_937868675.1 uncultured Bacteroidota bacterium
CGTTTGGGGCCGATACAATTACCAATTACTGGTCGGATTGTGGGTTTTACATAAACCTTTGGAACGTATTTACCGCCAAGGCAGGCGTTGTGAGCAAAGAACCTGTAAGCACCACCGCCATAAACTCACAAAACATGGATGCAGCCGGCTACCACCTTTACCCGAATCCTGCTAAAAACATACTTTACATTGAGACCCCTATAAGCGTATCAGCTGCCGTAAGGCTTTATGTTAGGGATATCCTGGGAAGAATCTGTTATGATAAAACCATTTCAGGCAATACTTCACAAATTGATCTCGAAAACTTCAGCCCGGGCGTGTATTATCTTAGTTTCGATACCGGCGCACAAAAGATCACACAAAAGTTTGTAAAGGAATAGTAAGCGCTTGGCACTTTGCCCGGCATGGAGTAATGGTATTATTTGATCCGGGGGCTTTAATTTCCAACAGGTTTAAATTGTTGCTGTCGCACTGGCATGTTGCGTGCAGGCAAATACACAGGAAACGGCCTGCGTGGGAAGTTTACCCGGCAGGGGTGTTTGAATAGGGGAACATAAAACAGCATAATGGCAACGGGCTGATGATGTTACATCCGGATGCGACTCAAGGAGGGCTTCAATTAATCAGAAGGCAGAATACTATTCTGTTAGCAACGAACAAAATACCTGCCCCCAAAATAGCGCTGTGACACAAAGCTCGGAATAGTTTCCTGAGTTTATCTGATTAAATTAACAGTGGATAAAGCCGGCACCGAAAAGCGTTAGTTTCCGGCCAAACCAAGCACCGCCTGAAGCAGCCCCAAATCGTCAAAGCTTTGCGGCATCTTATAATTTCTGAATTTCTCCCGTTCAAGCGCTTTTCCCGTTGCCTCGCCCATGGCCACAACGCGATGGTTGGGGAGTATTTTATTTTTTTCGAAAAAAGCTTCCACGTTACTGGGGCTTGTAAACACAAGTATATCAAACTCTTCACCCACAGCCGCACTGTGCTTGAGGGTTGCATACACCTCGAGGTTAAACACATTTTCCTTTTTTACCATTTGCCACTGAATGCTTTGCATGCTACCCCGCGCAATGGGGAACAGCACCTTGGCGCTGCCCACCTTGCTGCTAAACTGCTTGCCCACTAGTTTTGTGTCGGTGCTGGTACCTATAAAATCGGCGCGCTTTCCGTGGGCTCTTAGTTCTGCACTGGTGGCAGTTCCTATGCAACCATATTTTACATTTCCAACCTCGGGTTTCTGGCTGAAAAAATATTTTACGGCATGTTTGCTGCTAAAAAAGATCCAGTCGGTTTTTGGCAGCTCTTTAATTTTTATGGATTTAAATTCAATCAGGCTTTTGCCTTCTGCCTCAAAACCCAGACGCCTCAAGGCAGCCGGCAGGTAGTCGTCATCCCGAAAATTTTTTGTGACGAATATTTTTCGCGGCTTAATGGAGTGTATGTAATCTACAATCCGGTCGCTAAACCCATCGGTGTCCAGTGTTTCAAAATACAATTGCTTGGGCTGTTCGTTCCAGGCAGCAGCTACACTAACCCATACCCGGAACCGAAGCCGGTCCTCATCGTCGGGTTCGGTAATGCAATACACGCCAAGCGGCAACTGGCAACCGCCATCAAACATATTCAGTACCTGTCGTTCAATATTTGTTTTTACCAAAACATCCAGATCGGTTATCTGATCAATAATGGAGAGTAGTTCGTCATCGTTCTCACGCGTTTGCCAGGCCAGCACCCCTTGGGCCGGAGCGGGCACAAACACTTCGGGCGCCAAAAACTCCTGATGCAGGTCGCTCAGATCAAGCTCAAGGCGTTCAACGCCCGCAGCGGCAATAAGTATTGCATCGTACTGGCCATCACGCAGCTTTTTTATTCGGGTAGGTACATTGCCGCGCAGGTCTTTTAATTCCACGTCGGGTCTGAAAGCCAATAACTGTGATTTACGGCGACTTGATGAAGTACCAACGAGGGCATTTTTTTTGAGTGAAAATTTTTGAGAATCGTCAACGGCCTCGGTTCTTATAAGCAAAAGCTCGGAAGGGTTTTCCCGCTTTGATACGCCCGCCACCACAAGGCCGTCGGGGCCATTGGTGGGGAGATCTTTATGCGAGTGTACAGCCAGGTCAATACTTTTGCTCAACAGGGCATCTTCCAGTTCTTTGGTAAAAAAGCCCTTACCCTCCAGTTTGTCGAAGCTTGTTTCCCACTGCTGGGAGCGATCGCCGCTGGTTGAAATAATTTTAAGTTCGGCCTCAAAACCTTTTTCTTCCAGCAGTTGTTTGGTGTAGTTGGCCTGCCACATCGCAAGCTCGCTGCCACGTGTGCCAATAATAATTTTACGATTCACGGCCCAAAGTTAGGTTTTTCCAGATTTATACGCCGGTTTTTTACCACTTATAAAAGGGTTGCTGCAGGTTATAGGTTTTGTATGGTAAAACTGATGGTTAATGGCGTACTTCGATTCAGAATTAACAGGCATCCATCAACCCGGCGGCGTTTAAGCTAACCTTCTTTAATGCCAATTGTATGTGTATGTGCCGGGGCGATGTGATGCAGGGGGATTAAACCACCCTTAAAAGGCTGTTTTAATAAAACGGCCTTTTAATTTTATACCTTTCGCATTATTCTTATCCGGCAACACACATATTTTCCAAACCTCGACGGGCTTCGTTTTCTGGCTTTCCTCGCAGTTTTTAAGTCTCATGTTCTCGAATTTTCACGCTACAACTTTGGTGATAGTGATCAGAAAGAGCACCTCAGAGCTTTTTTTTCAGTGGGCGACCTGGGTGTTAGTTTTTTCTTCGTATTAAGTGGCTTTCTCATCACATATTTGCTGCTAAAAGAAAAAGCAATTACCGGAAACGTATCGGTGAAACAGTTTTATTTGCGAAGAATGCTGAGGATATGGCCGCTTTACTTTTTTGTCATTACACTAGGTTTTTTTTTAGTGCCCGCTATTATTACAGGGAAGGATGCTTCGTTTTTCCCTTTCAGCGCTGAGGCACCGCTTTCGCAACTGGCCTGGTACTTGTTGTTTGCCGCCAACTTTGACCTGGTGGCACATGGTGTAAGAGGTCTTATGGTAGCCGTGCTTTGGTCGGTTTCGGTTGAAGAGCAGTTTTATCTTTTGTGGCCATGGATAAACAAATTTGGCCGCAAAAATATTTTACCATTGTTTATTGCGCTGGTGCTTATGATTTCGTTTATATACAGGGTAATAAATTTTAAAAACTCATACATTCTTGAATATGCAAGCCTTTCTGTATTCAACGACCTGGGTATCGGAAGTCTATCGGCTTGGCTTGTTATCAATTCAAATAAGACAATGTCTTTTTTTCATCGCCTCGCCAGGTGGCAGATTATGTTTGTTTATCTTATTATTCTGGCACTGGTATTGTTAAGACACCTTGTTTACCACTGTAATGAAGGAACTCTAGCGATTTTATTGTCGCTGGAACCTGTGGTTTTTTCATGCCTCTTTGCTTTTGTTATTCTTGAACAGAACTTTTCG
>CALMNJ010000560.1 GCA_937868675.1 uncultured Bacteroidota bacterium
ACCATCATTGCGTTCTTTTTTCCGGGATGCAATTCCGGTGGGGTTTTAAAACCCTCACTCAGGCTTCGTACCCAAGCCATAGCCACCCGGGTATTGGTATTGCCAACATTTTCGATGGGACTAAAATAAGCTATTTGAAACGCAAAAAGAACCCAGTGTTCTGCCAAAGGGCCACTTTCCAATTGCTGTTCTAATGTATTATTTCACACCAAGGTGAGAAAATAAAAAACCGCGATGTTTTAGGTCGCGGTTTTAAAACACTATAAAACACTACTTATCTGATTTAGGTGGGTCCTGCTTTTCAGTTGAAGCGGTTGACTTCTTTTTAACCCTCTTCTTTTTAGCTGCGGCTTTTTTCTTCTTTTTCTTCTTCGACGTTTTGGTCGCTTTTTTTGCCGGTGTTTTTTTCGCCGGTGCGGCTTTTTCCTTTGAATCCTTTGACTGAGCGCTGGTTTTGGCTTTGGTCTTGTTTTTCGCTTTTTTAACCGAAGATTTCTTTTCTGCCTTTTTCTCAGCCGCTGGTTTTGATTCGGTTTTCTTTTCCACAACAGGTTTTGGTTCAGGCTTTGAGTCGGACTTTGGTTCTGCTTTTTTCGTTTCTGCCGCAGGTGGTTTTAGGCCCGGAGCCTTAACGGGCTCAAACACCGCGTCATCATATACAAACCGATCCTGATCGAGCATGTAAACCGATCCTGAAGGCGTACGTACAAAATACATCTGCTCGTTTTTGGGCTTATCAGGATTTAATACATAAACCGTGGCGTTGCGATCATCGCCATATCCTTTTTCGGTATTCAGATTGCCTTTGGTAAGCACACCGCCCATACTGAGTGTGTAGCTTGTGTAATCCAGGTGAGTGAACAGCACTTCCTTTTCGTTATAGCTTCCCTTAAAGCTTTCCGTGGGATTTTTTGGCAAACTAAGGGTGTCTCTTGGCAAGGTTGGAGCAATCGTATCCGTGGCTATTGGTTGATCCGCAGGCTTTTCTGAAGGCGTGCAGGAACTTAGGCCAATAGCCAGTAGTAAGGGGGCTGATATGAACGTTAAGAATCTCAAACTATTAACACTAACAAACATAACAAAAAAAAGTGATTACAAAAAGAAAATCTCTTTATACCGGCTTCCTATTTAATTGTGTAAAACAATGGAGAAACTGATATTTCAACCAGCTCTTAACGTCAAAACTAAGGGCATAGTTTACTGGCTACTACATTAAAACCAAAAAAGTAAAAATAACCGGCGCCCGAAATTGACAGGTTTATTAAGATACAATGACCGCTATTTTTTCATAACCATGGCCTTTTGTTTTTCGATCAAAAATAAACTCTCCGTTTAATCCTCAAAAACACTGCTTTAGGGCCTGCCCGAGTGCATTCTTGGACTATTCAAAACTTGAGACTTGTTCGTATATTCGTTTCACCTATTCTAAACAAAAAACCATGGCTGAATTAAAAACCAAAAAAACCGAACTGAGTGTTGATGCCTTTATTAAAAAAGTAAGTGATGAACAAAAGCGAAAGGACTGCGCTCAGATTATTTTGATGATGGAAAAAGCAACCAAAGCCAAAGCTAAAATGTGGGGAAGTGCAATTATTGGTTTTGGAGATAAGCGTTTAAAATACGACAGTGGCCGCGAACTTGACTGGTTTGTGATGGGTTTTTCACCCCGTAAGCAAAATATTGCTTTATATATAACAGGCACCGTATCCAAACAAGAGGATTTGCTTAAAAAACTGGGAAAACATAAAACCGGTAAAGGCTGTGTTTACATCAATAAACTTGAAGACGTTGATGTTGCCATTTTAAAAGAAATCATTCAAAAAGGGGCTTAATGCGGTAACAAGGCGCTTTTTAACACTACTTACTCTCCTTCTTAAGCCAAATCAGATCAACCGTCAAAAGTCCTTTTTCGGTTTTAATGAGGGCACAATCTTCATTCATATATTGCACGCTCCCTCCTGGGCCAAATGACTGGGCAAGTTCGGAGCTCAGGATTGTAACCTGGTCGCCAATGGTAAAGCCGCATTTCTTTTCAATTTCGGCAAGGTCGCTTGCCTTAAAGATATAATCGTAGCGCACACTTTTTACTTTTATGGCGCCTCTTTTGTTTACGTAAAATATGGATATTTTCCTGCGGTTTAACTTCAACACTTTGGCATGGTATATTCCATTATGATAATAAACAACAGCCTCATTAAGCGAAATACTATGTTGTTTACGTTTTACATTATTAGATAGAAAATTCAGGTAATTACTATTGTAAAACACATGACTTCCCGAATCACGCCTCACCACATCGGCTATTACAATGGCCTCGTGCTTAACGTAAGGTCCAAACACAAACACTTTGTGATCGAGGGTTAGATTTTCAAAGTTGTCGCCATTTTGCAGCGGGTAAGAAAGGTACATGTTCCGCTTTGCCTCATTCACGAGGGCATCCTTACCAAGTCCGCCTATTCCAAAAAAATAGGAGGTCTTGCTATATCCCATAGCCACATCCCTGAATTCAACGTGTTTATCCTGCCCGTTTCCTGAAAGAGTTGTAATCGTGCCAACATGGTAAGCGCATGAACCCATTATTACCAAAGGCAACAGTAAAAATAATTTTACGTTTCGCATGAGGTTTAATTTAGCGAAAGATAGCCAAATTTAATCGGTGCATTATAACACATCTACGAGATTATTTTTAATGGCATAAATAACCAGGCCTGTAACGTTTCGTGAGCCGGTTTTTTGAAGAAGGTTATTACGGTGACCGTTTACGGTTTTTACACTGATAAACAATTTCTCAGCAATCTCTTCGGCAGTGTATTGCTGGCATGTAAGCTGTAAC
This sequence comes from uncultured Bacteroidota bacterium, assembly GCA_937868675.1. Taxonomy (GTDB): domain Bacteria; phylum Bacteroidota; class Bacteroidia; order B-17B0; family Aurantibacillaceae; genus Aurantibacillus. Next base: position 2,834 of record CALMNJ010000560.1, read on the forward strand.
ACTTCCACCTCGCGTCGGGTAATATCAACCGAAAACCTGGCAGGCTTCGGTTTTTTACCCATATTGCGCTGTATGGCCCTCAGAGTACGTTCATTAATATAAGAGCCCTTGGTGTGCGCCGCCAAAAGTGCCTCATGCAGTTCATCGGGGTCACAGTCTTTTACGAGATAGCCATGAGCCCCGCGCTCTATTAAACGGGCTATGAAATTTTCATCGTTATGTACCGACAGGATAATCACCTTTATTTGAGGGAAGTGAATATTAAGATCACAGGTAAGGTGTTCGCCGGTGTATTCCTTATCACCATTGGGCGGAAGTGAAAGATCAACCAGCATTACATCGGGAAGAACTTCACATTGTTTAAGGCGCTCAATAACGCTATGGCCCTCTGATGCCTCAAACATCACATCAACATCCGGCCAGTTGCTCAATACGGCACAAATACCCTTTCTGAAAAGGGCCTGATCTTCAATCAATCCTGTTTTTACTTTTTGACTCATAATGGGTTGTCAAAAAAAACGCTGACGCAAATATAATAAAAGGAAAAGCCTAAAGTGCAAGCGACAACATAATCGTTGCAGCAAATCCGGGCTGAGGCCCTTTCGCAAGTGTAAAGACGCCTCCTACCGACTTAACCCTCCCCTCCACACTTCTTAAGCCAAGCCCTTTAAAGTTTGGATGTTCAGGCAGTCCGCGGCCATTGTCTGAATAATTTACCTGCATGCTGTCACCATGTATCAGTATTTCTATATTGATAGTATCTGCAGCCGCGTGCTTCAATGTATTATTGATGAGCTCTGAAATGATACGGTAAAGGGTTAAACTAACTGTCCAATCGAGCGTGGGTATATTTTCAGGGCATTGAAGCCGCAATTTGACCTGACCTGACCTGTTTAACTGTTGAGCAAGTGCCTCAAGCGTTTTAACGAGGCCAAAACTCTCGAGTTGGGGAGGCATCAGTCTGTGGCTTAACTGTCGCATGTTTTCGAGTGATGTTTCGGTAAGCCCTCTAATGTTCAGCAGCTCGGCCATCAAACCATCATTTTGGCCACCGTATTTTTTTTCAACCTGTAACAGGTGCATTCTGGTAATTGAAAGCGTTGCACCCAGTTCATCGTGCATATCGCGGGCTATGCGCCTGCGTTCCTGCTCCTGAGCCTGAATGCCGGCCCGCATGAGATCCAATTGCTGCTGATTTTTAAGTTCCTCCTGTCTCAGCAACTGACGATAGAGGTTTTTGCGGAACTGCTGGGTTAAAAGCACAACGCCTGCCGCAATAATAAAAACCACAATAACGGCCGGCAGCAGAATATCAAGATATGTTAACTCTTCCCTTTCCAAAATCCAATGAAGAAACAAATATACATAAGCACAGAAAAAAATGAATGTATTGCCCATGTATAAAGGCTTGCGCTCAATGAAAATTTTTTTGTGATGATATTGCCGGAATAAAAAATAAGCAGCGTGCTCGAATAGTACAAAAAAAGGCCGGAACTCAACCAATTCAGTCCACCGACAGTTCTGGCACGAAGCTCTGAAACCGATTCATGTACAAGAAAGATATACGATGACAGCGAAAGAATGCATAGCCAGACACCTTCCAGTGTAAGTGCGTAAGAATTAAACGTGCCGATTTTCTGAATGAGCGTACTGTTTATTAAAGAAAATACCAGAAAAAGCAACACCACGGCAAGAATGATGTTACGGTTAAGGAAATCTTTAAGAACACGTGAGTAAAACACCGAGAGTATAAGAAACCTGACCGGTACCAGAAAGTGTAACACAAACATATTGTTCTTTTGTTGAAACCAAAAAGCAAGCGAGAGCATCTGAAAAAAAGCCGACACTACCAGGAAAAAACAAAATATCCTAAGTACGGACGGCAGGGTTTTATACACAGAACAGGCATAAATAGCAACCAAAAGCACCGGAAGATGCGAGAGAACAATTACAAGTTGCAATAAACTCAATGCTTAGTGTGAAGGATTGAGAATATTATTTTCTGCACAGGTGCTTGGACAAGGAGCGTTAAGATCAAGAACATAACCCGAATTAGGCTCATTGGGTTTTTGTCCAAGTATGGTATCTCTTCCTGGAATTTTAGGGATGGTGTCAAGATTCGCTCCTACAACCGGCGTAAAATAAAGATGAAATTTCCCATCAGCGCTTCTTCCAATATAAACTCTGGCATGGTCAAATTCGGTATTAACCTTTCCAGAAAT
>CALMNJ010000561.1 GCA_937868675.1 uncultured Bacteroidota bacterium
CAGTAAGGATCGCAGAAGTAAGGTTTTTTTCATGTTTTGGTTTAGGATATTTGGTTTAGTTTGGTTGTTACGGCGCTTCCTAATTTGGTTGAAAGAGACAGCGAAACATTAGTTTGGCCTTTCGCCTGAGTCGCGGTCATCGCTGCCTATTGCGGGTCTGGCTTCGGGGGTTGAGTCGTTGTCCACAATCTCGCTGCGTTTATTTCGTTTTGGTTTGGTTACCGGTTCTGTACGCGCCACTGTGGTGGTTGCAACAGCAGGGGAGGTTGTAAGGGCTGTTGACTGAGTGGTGGTTGCCGGCGGTTGTTTATTCTGAGATGTGAGGGTCGTTGCTGTTGTTGTACCTGGCTTATTTGCATCAGCCGGTTTGATGTTTTCTTCACGCACGATGGAGGGCTGACTGGCTTTCACCGCATTGTTCTCGCCACCGCCTGTTGAAGGAACTTGAGCCGGGCTCACAGGTATCGGTTCAGGGCTGTGGTTCTCCTGAATTTGTGTGGACGGGATCACTACATTGTTAGCCGGTGTTTGCGAAGCGTTTTCAGGAACTTTTTTAATATTGATGAAATTGTAAAGAATGAAAGAAAAAACAATAATGAGTACCCCAAAAATAACGGGCACAATGACATTTCGGTTTAGGGGCAGTTGTATATCCGGCATTCGCCCACCGCTGTGCTGGCTGCTTTTGGATTGACAGTAGGTATCAAAACTTGCCCAGGCCTCAACGCCGGGTGTTTCTTCCATATCCTTCAGTCTTACGCGTAGTTTCCGTTCATCAATTTCGTAGGTAAAGTGCGAGCTCATGCTTTTATGCTTTTAAGGTTCTTTTCTATATTCTTTTGCAGATTATAGCGTGCCTTTTCCAGGTTGCTCTTCACGGTTTCTTCGCTCGATTCGAGCATTGAAGCGGCATCCCGGATGCTGAGGCCATCCACAACGTGCAAGTTAAATACCAAACGCTGAGAAGGAACCAGTTGCTGGAGCGATTTTATCAATAGCTCAGTGTCAACATGGTTAAAGTCTATCCACTCATTGTTTTCAAAAAGATTATAGTTCTTGGGAGCGTTGTCGGAAGCATGAACTGTGCTGGAAACGTAGTATTCGCTCCGGATGTTTTTTATGAACGTAACGCATTCACCAATAAATTCCTTTTCCAGAAATTCGGCTGGCTGAACACTCTTAAGCTGACGATGTGCCAGTAGTTTGTTGAGGCCGTTATTAAAAGCGGTATTAAAAAGTTCTTCGGCCTGTTGGTGGTTTTTACTGTAACGTCGCGCAACCGGAAACAACTTCCCGTAATATTTTTCGAAGATCACTTTCCTGATGTTAGCGTCTTTACGCTGCAATAGGGTGCTCAGTTCGTCTGATGACATTGCGCTTAATGTTTAGTGTTTTGTTTAACGGTATTTTCTGTTAAAAGTTTCGTTAAAGGTCGTTTTGGGGCCATTGTGCAAAAAATTCCACGGCTGACCGGGTATTTAGGCAACGACCAACGCGTTTTTTGCCCCGACAAAAGTAACTAAAACTTCTATGTCTATAGAAACTTTTTTCATTCCCCCAAAAAAAAAATATTATTTTTTTAGTCAAATTATTATTCGTTTGTAAATCAATTCCATTCATGGTTATCAACTGTTTTCGGTGAATTGCGTTGTGTTTAAAACTTAAGCTGCGTGTTAATTTGTTTATCTGTTTAGCCGGACGTTTTTGTATTTATTTGCATGTGCGTTAACAACACAACAGGGATTTTTTAAGCGGCCTATAACTAATACGAAATTTAAAACTATGACGGAACCGATACTCGAAGAAAACAAGGACCGATTTGTCCTCTTCCCGATTAAATACAAAGACATCTGGGAATTCTATAAAAAGGCCGAAGCCAGTTTCTGGACGGTCGAGGAGATTGATCTGGCTTCTGACGTTTCGGACTGGAGTAATAAGCTAAACGATAACGAACGGCACTTTATTAAACACGTGCTGGCATTTTTTGCGGCCAGCGACGGCATTGTAAACGAAAATCTTGCGGTAAACTTTCTTAACGAAGTGCAATACCCCGAGGCCCGCTGCTTTTACGGTTTTCAGGTAATGATGGAGAATATACACTCCGAAACATATTCGCTACTTATTGATACTTATATTAAAGACCCCGTTGAAAAGGACCGTTTGCTGCACGCCGTTGACACCGTGCCCTGCGTTGGAGAAAAAGCCCAGTGGGCGTTGCGCTGGAGTGGCAATGGCTCTTTTGCCGAGCGTCTTATAGCCTTTGCTGCGGTTGAGGGCATCTTTTTCTCCGGCTCCTTTTGCTCCATTTTCTGGCTCAAAAAACGTGGCATGATGCCCGGCCTTACTTTTAGCAACGAACTGATTAGCCGCGACGAGGGTTTGCACTGCGATTTTGCCTGCCTGCTTTACACGCAATATGTTAAAAACCAGCTTCCTAAAGAAAAAGTAACCCAAATTATTGTGGATGCAGTTGGTATTGAAAAGAAATTTGTGGTGGATGCTATTCCGGTAAAACTGATTGGTATGAACGCCGACCTGATGTGCCAGTATATTGAATTTGTAGCCGACCGCCTGCTTCAGGCTTTGGGCTGCAACAAGTTCTTTAACGCATCTAACCCCTTCGATTTCATGGAGATGATATCGCTACAGGGCAAAACCAATTTCTTTGAAAAACGCGTGGCCGAGTACCAGAAAGCCGGCGTGATGAATAATAAAGAGGAAAACAACGTGTTTAACCTGGATGAGGATTTTTAGGGTTTAACATAAAAAAGGATTTCCTCCAGCCTTCAATTTGTAACTTTAATAGGCTCGATCTCAACGGTCAGGCAGGGGGATTGCAGCCTCAAACATTAAAAAATTACAGGTTTAATAATTAACCGATGAATTGTTGAAATATTGAAAACAGGGTCTCCAAAACCGACCATTTTGAAAGTACCTTGTAAGAACAAATTAACTGAGATAAAACTAAAAAAAATTGTAGGCGTATGTTTGTAATTAAAAGAGATGGCACCCGCGAATCGGTGAAGTTTGACAAAATCACCGCGCGCATTCAAAAACTTAGCTATGGCCTCGACCCCACCCACGTGGATGCGATTCTTGTGGCCAAAAAAGTAATTGATGGCGTGTACGACGGGGTCACGACCAGCGAACTGGATAACCTGGCCGCCGAAACAGCCGCCTCTCTTACGGTGCGCCATCCCGACTACGCGCAGCTTGCCTCGCGCATTGCGGTGAGTAACCTGCACAAAAACACCATTAAATCGTTTTCCAAAACCATTGATGCGCTGTATCACTATATAGATCCCAAAAACGGATTGCGTGCATCCCTCGTGGCCGACGATGTGCACCAGATTGTAATGGAGAATGCCCACATTCTGGATTCATCCATTATTTACGACCGCGACTTTGGTTACGACTACTTCGGCTTTAAAACACTGGAACGTTCGTATTTGCTTAAAATGAACAACCGGGTGGCCGAGCGTCCGCAACACATGATTATGCGTGTGGCGGTAGGCATCCATAAAAACGACATTGAAGCGGCCATTAAAACATACAACCTCATGAGTGAGCGCTGGTTTACCCACGCCACGCCTACCCTGTTTAATGCCGGCACGCCAAAACCACAAATGAGTTCCTGCTTTTTACTGCAGGTTAAAGACGATAGCATTGACGGTATTTATGATACTCTTAAAAACTGCGCCAAGATATCGCAAAGCGCCGGGGGTATAGGTTTGAGCATACACAATGTGCGCGCAACAGGTTCATATATTAAAGGCACCAACGGCACCAGCAATGGCATTATCCCGATGCTGAAAGTATATAATGAAACGGCGCGTTATGTGGATCAGGGTGGCGGCAAACGCAAAGGCTCTATTGCTGTTTATTTAGAGCCCTGGCATGCCGATATTTATGAGTTTCTGGATATACGCAAAAATCATGGCAAGGAAGAACTCAGAGCGCGCGACCTGTTTACAGCGCTGTGGATACCTGACCTGTTTATGAAACGTGTTGAGTCGGAAGAAATGTGGAGCCTGATGTGCCCCAACGAGTGCCCCGGGCTCAGCGACTGCCACAGTCAGGAGTTTGAAGACCTTTATACCAAATACGAAAGCGAAGGCCGTTTCCGCAAGCAGATAAAGGCCCGCGAACTTTGGGCGGCTATTATTGAAGCGCAGATCGAAACCGGCAATCCTTACATGCTGTTTAAAGACGCGGCCAATTCCAAATCAAATCAGCAGAACCTTGGCACCATTAAAAGCAGCAACCTTTGTACTGAAATTATTGAGTACACAAGCCCCGATGAAGTAGCTGTGTGTAACCTGGCTTCGATTGCATTACCAAGATTTGTTGATGAGAAAACCGGAACTTTCGATCATGATAAATTGTTTGAAATCACCTATCAGGCAACGATTAACCTCAACAAAATTATTGACCGCAATTATTACCCCATACCTGAAGCTCGTAAGAGTAACCTGCGCCACCGCCCCATCGGTTTGGGGGTTCAGGGCTTGGCCGATGCGTTTATCCTCATGCGCTTCCCATTCGAAAGCCCGGAGGCAAGGCAATTGAATTCAGACGTTTTTGAAACCATCTACTTCGCCGCACTCACTGCAAGTAAGGATCTGGCCAAAAAAGAAGGCGCTTACGAATCGTACGCCGGTTCACCCATTTCAAAAGGCATTTTCCAGCACGATATGTGGAATGTAAAACCAAGCGACCGTTGGGAATGGGATATACTCAGAGAAGAGATTATGAAATACGGCGTGCGGAACAGCCTGCTCCTGGCGCCAATGCCAACCGCCAGCACCTCGCAAATTTTAGGTAATAACGAATGCTTTGAGCCATACACCAGCAACATTTACACACGCCGTGTGCTGAGTGGTGAATTTGTGGTAGTGAACAAACACCTGCTGCGCGACCTGGTGAAACTGGGCATCTGGAACGAGAATCTTAAAAACAAAATTGTAGCTGCCAACGGATCGGTGCAAAACATTCCCGAAATCCCTCAAAATATTAAAGAACTGTACAAAACCGTTTGGGAAATAAAACAGCGCACCATAATTGACATGGCTGCCGACCGGGGTGCTTTTATAGATCAGTCGCAATCGCTCAATCTCTTTATTCAGGATGCCAACTTCGCCAAAATGAGTTCGGCTCACTTCTATGCCTGGAAAAAAGGATTAAAAACCGGCATGTATTACCTGCGCACCAAGGCTGCCGCTGATGCGATCAAATTTACAGTAGATCAAAGCGCGCTGGCGCAACCCACATTTGTGCTTGGCAACGAAGACCAACTGGTGGTTGACCGCGGGCAAGGACATGTACTCAGCTTCGAGGAGCAACAGGCGCAGTTAAGCTGTAGCCTGGACAATCCCGAAGGCTGCGAAGCCTGTGGCTCGTAATTCAGAATAATCATCCTTGATAACTAAAAGCCTCTCCATTAACGGTGAGGCTTTTTTATTTGAGTAAGAAAGCGGGTAAGAGCAGTTTTGTGAGTTTATACAAGGAAACAATCCCCCCTAAAGGGTTAAAGTAAAAACCCTGAAATCGTGCATACGGTTTTTATTTTTATTAAATTT
>CALMNJ010000562.1 GCA_937868675.1 uncultured Bacteroidota bacterium
CTGTGGTGTAAAACAGGTGTTGATTGAGCTGGCCCAGCACCTCATTGGCATTCATATTGCTTTGCGTACCAGAACCTGTTTGCCAGATTACCAGAGGAAACTGGTCGTCGAGCTTATGTGCCGTAATTTCGTCGCAAACGGTTGCGATAAGATCACATTTTTCTTTGCTGAGTACGCCAAGCTCGTGGTTGGCCAGCGCGGCGGCCTTTTTAAGATAGCCGAACGCGTGAATAATCTCCTTTGGCATACTGGCCTCGGGGCCTATTTTAAAATTGTTGCGGCTGCGTTCGGTTTGCGCACCCCAATATACATGGGCTGGCACCTGCACTTCGCCCATGGTGTCTTTTTCGATTCTGAATTCCATACTGCTAAAAATTTGGAGCTATAAAAGTAAGGCTTTCGAACTCAGCAGGCAAATAAGAATAATTTGTTATGGCAGGTTCGTAATATTACTTCCGAAAACCTTTTGGATGATTTATATCTTAACTTTCGATTGAATTATAAAAGTTAATTAAGTGGATTTTTTAGAGGAAAGCTTTCAGAGAATGAAAATTGCTGAAAAACTCATTGCTTCCAAATACGGTATGAGTGACCTTCGGAGCGGTGGCCACGTATTGCGTGATGAAAGGGAATGGCGGGTGAATGAAAAACAAATTGAATACTCGTGGATTGTGCTCATTTCACAATACTTTCATGGCCAGGCGGGCGTTTTCACTGTCAAATTTAATTCTAACCCTTTTCGTAGCCACCAAAATCCCGGTGAATTGCTTCGTGGCATATTTATCTACAACGGAAAGAACATAAACCATATTCATGGCAGGTTTTTTAACGAAACCGAGGACCCCATTATAAGCGGGCTCGGTTACAAGCTTTTTGAGCCTGACAACAGTTTAACACTGGATGGTGTTGTTTACCACTTCATGGCCAGGGCCGGTAATAAAGAATCGTTTATGCAACTAACCAATCCCAGGAGCGAGTCGTGGCGGGTGTGGGAGGAAGAAGTATGGCGTATTGGCAAAGAACTGGCTCCGGGTTCGGGGGTAAAAGAAATGCTTGTTTTTTTTGAAAAGTAAAGTACCCGCCTGTTACGTCCATTTATACAATAAGCCTTCATGAAGCACAAGCCCATCATCCACCATCTGACTAAATATGCTAATCCAGCTGTGATTGCTGTGCCGCGACATAGCCGATTTGATCTGCTCAAGGGTGAGCGGTTTTTGGCTGAGCAGGGTTTTGATTTCTGATTTTATTTTATCGGAATCAACCGGCCTTCGCGATAAACACACATCGCAATAGCCGCAGTCGCTGAAATCAATTTCGTTAAAGTAAGCCAGTAATTGCGATTGACGGCAAATTTTATCATTGTTTGTATAATCAATAACGGAGGCAATCCGCTGCAGGTATCTGTCCTTTAACTTTTGATAATGATCGGGGCTCAGCTCCATGAAACGGGATTGAATGCGGTCCTGCAAAAAAACAAGGCGGGGCAATGCCGTTTGTGGGATGTAAGAGATTATTTCTTCCTTGTTGAG
>CALMNJ010000563.1 GCA_937868675.1 uncultured Bacteroidota bacterium
TACTTCACGTTAAATCCATTTAACGAAAGCGTAAAATTTATCTCATTCTGCAAATTCAACTGTGAATGTTTTTTTGCCGGCGCGAGTAAAATGGTTTTAACTCAAAAAAAATACAACGACTAAAACAAAACAAACATGAGTAAATCCATTAAAACAACGGGCGATGCCAGCCCGCGCAGCGGGCCATCACCACGCAGCGCCAACGATGGCCATGCAACAAAAATTGAACAACACAAAGCAAGTGGGGTTTTATCAAAACGAAAAACAACGACTTTTCACTTAATGCTTCTGCTTTTATGCCTTTGCGCGTCAAGAAGTATTCACTCTCAAACAATTACACCAAATACATTTTCCCTATCAAATCTTTTTTGCACTGGGCTTAATTCGGCGCTTAGTGGCTGTGAAACAATAGGTAACTCTGATCCTTATTGGTCAGTCAGTTGCAGTTCCTGTGGTTTCAACGGGTACTCTGCTGCTGTTGTAACGAACCCACCGAGTGGATGCTCATGGAACACAGCAGGTTGTAGTTGGCCTTATTATCAATGGATTACTTCTCCCAACATGGGCTGTTCAGGTGGCTCTACAAGTTACAATTGTATAAATACACCTGACCTTTATTTTAAACGAACCATCAGTTTAACATCCCCTATATTTTTGGTAGCTCTTCAAATCAAAGCTGCCGGGTGGGTAGAAGATATTTCTGTGAACGGCACAATTGTATATCAAGCTCCTGGAGCTAACGGCGTTCATCCGATGGATCTGAATATTGGTATTAACGTGCAAATATGCAGAGGATGGCAAACGGGATTAAACGAGCTTATTATACACGTAAAAAACGATCCTTCCTATGTAACCTCAGGATGTAAGCACACAGGTTTGCAAGTGAGATCTTGGCCCGCACCAGCTTGTGCTTATGCGGCAATAAGTGGGCCCACTATGGTCTGCGCTTTTACAAACAACGTTTTTTGTATGAATATTCCTACCTCAGCGGGATGCACGGGCCCGGTTCCCTTGAGCTATTGGTGGAATATGCCAGCTTTTCCGCCGCCGCCTGCACCTCAAACTCCTACAAATGTATCATGGCCTTCATATACTACCTCTACTAAATGTGTAAATGCTTCGGTGGGTTATCCCGGTGGTACCATAACTGCTATAAGCGGCTACTCTGTTACATCGGGTGTTGGATCGCCTTATCCGAATGGATACAAAGGTGTTAAAAACGAAGTCTGCCTTTCAGTTGGTGGTTTTGTTGTACAAGTGCAGCCTACACTTGGAGTTAACCCTACGGGAACTACCATCTGTTCGGGACAATCCGCAGCGCTCACGGCAACTGGCGCATCCGGAACTTTTTCATGGTATGCTCCACCAACCAATTCGCTTGTTGGAACTGGCTCACCGTTTAATGTCTCACCCTTGTCCACTACTATGTACACGGTAAAAAGTACCGTATCCCCCTGTACCTATTCCCGAACGGTGAAAGTTACGGTAAACCCTTTGCCTGGGGTTTCTATATGGATACCTTCCGGTACAACCACTATTTGCAGCGGTCAGGGCATTTGGTTAGGGGCCACTGGTTCGGCTAACAAATTCACATGGTATCCGCCTCCCACTGGTCAGGTTTCATCCGGCACTGTGTTTTACCCGACAAGTTCGACTACTTATACAGTTGTTGGTAGTTTTAATAGTTTAAACACCTGTACTAATTCCGCGACACAGCTTATTACCGTTAATCCAAAACCTGCCTTAGTAGCTTCCGCCTCGCCCTCTGCTATCTGTCCCGGTGGTACTTCACAGCTTTCAGCAACGGGGGCTACCACCATTAACTGGCAACCTGTGGGCCTAAATGGTAATCCGCTTACGGTTTCACCGGGTTCTACTACTACTTACACAGCTTACAGCACATCAACGGCAGGCTGTATAGGGCAGAGCGTAACGAAGGTCGCAGTATTGTCAGTGCCTACCATATCGGTTACTCCACCCTTAATTTGTACAGGTGTTACTAATACATTAACAGGAGGAGGTGCAGCAAGTTATACATGGTATATTGGCGGAAGCTCACCTTCAACTATAAACAGTCAACCAACCATTACAGTAAATCTTAGTTCAGTGACTACAATTACCTGTATTGGTTCTTCACCAAGCACCTGCACGGCCAGCACGGTGGTAATATTGAATCCGGGAAGCAGTTCAGGGCTTAGTGTAAGCAATGTCACGATTTGTACAAACAGCGCCAGTTGCGCAGCACTAACTGTTACGAGTAGCGCCACAGCTCCGGTTTCATTTACATGGAGTCCGGCACCAAGCGCTGTTTCAAGTGGCACAAATGCCAGCACGGCTACTGTTTGCCCAGGTTCAACAACCATTTACAGCATCAGTGCCTCCGGCACTACGGTTTGCCCGATGACAACCACTGTTTCAGTCACCACTTTATCAAACTGCTGCCCGCAAAGCACAGCTAATTATGTACCTCTATCAACTACTTTGGCGGGCACCTATTCAAACACATCCTACATGCTTACACAGGATGCCATGCTCACGGGGCCCACTTACTTTGCACTTTCTGAAGTTATTGTAGCTCCGGGTGTAAAACTGGTTATTCCATCCGGAACCTCGCTTGATCTTGATAAAACGCACTTTTATGCCTGCGGGGCTACCATGTGGAAAGGCATTGAGGTTCAGGACGGGGGCCAGATTACCACACAGGCCGCTAATACCAGAACGGCCAGCAGTTTTATTGAAGATGCTGAAGTTGCTATTGATCTCAGCAACATCAGCGCCGCTACTGCTTCGGGCCCTCCTCCAATAGATATTCAACGGGTTATTTTTAATAAGAACTTTATCGGCATTAGCATTGAGAATGTTGACCCTGCGCTTGATTCGTTGGCTTTAGGAATTAACGGTTGCGTGTTTACAAGCCGCACTCTTACTTTCACCACCCATCCTGCTGCGCTTACATGGCCTAATGCCACACCTACCGCTACACTTAATGGTTTAAGGGTGCCCGCTTCTGGCACCCCAACCACGGGGCTTGTAGCCCCCTATCCGTTTACAGGTTTTCCCTCTTCGTTTCTTAATGCGCCTTACAATTCGCAGGTGGGCCATATAGGTGTTCGTATCAATAGTTTTGTGCCAACCAACAGTGTGCTTCCAACACCGGGGGTACAATGGGGAATTACCTATACTGCCAGTATTACCAACGACTTTAACCTGTTTGATAATATTGGCAATGGCATTGATGTAACCATTTGCTTCAGGCGATGTTACTG
>CALMNJ010000564.1 GCA_937868675.1 uncultured Bacteroidota bacterium
GTGACACAACAGATCGTACTGGTTTCAACCTGGGGCGCTGAATAGCTAGAACCCTGGCTGCCTGAACCGGTTGAAGCGGACGGATTTTTTTTGTTGCATGCGGCAATGCCTAAAATAAAAATCAGAAAGAGGGGCGGATACACAGAGTGCTTATTGATTTTGGACATGCGAGATCGTTTTAACCAAAAATAAAAATAAATGTCCAATATTGCTTGTGAGTTCCCAAAAGCGGCTGATGACCTTGAATCAAAAAAAGTGAAACCGGAGTATTAATTAACGCCTCCGGTTTTTTCTTTCAGTAAATTTCGTTCAGCCTCTGCCATGTCTTCAATAACGTATTTTCTTACCAGATTAATATTAAGTTCATTCAGCACGGCCACCACACTGCCGTATGTGGCGTTGTTGTCGGATTTTATCAGGTACGTGTAAGCCTCTTTTCCGGCACGCACTTCCAGCATTTGTTTTTTAAGGTCAGTATCTATTGCTGTTACGCCTGTGTTTTTTGAAACGATAGCCCTTAGCTGAGCGTGCATGTTTTTGTTTTTGTAAAGCAGGTAGTTGTGCAGGCTTTGTTTTTCCTTTTTTGAAAAGCTCAGTTCAGTAAGTTGTGTTTTTGGACGGCCATCCACGTCATGTGTTCTGAACTCGCCCTCGTAATAAAATATCCGGTCATTATCACCAAGCAAAAAGGTGATGCCGTTTTTCAGCACCGTGGGCTCTCCGTCAGTGCCAGGCAAAGTAAGCTGCATGGATTTCAGTTTCGTAAAAACCGCCGTTAAAACAAAAAAGCTTAGTAGCAAAAAGGCAAGGTCAACCATGGGGGTCATGTCAATGTGCAGTGATTGTTTTTTGGCCCGGTGCTTGCCCCGCTCGTTACCTTCATGTATGTGTTCCTGAATAGCTGCCATGGTTTTGCTGTTTTAATTAGTTTGTTAGTTCCGAATTACTTTTCCTGCGGTTATGTTTCCACCGGCACTTACTTCCACCAGATAAATGCCTTTTTCGCAGGCACTCAGGTTAATCGAGGCGGTGCCATCCTCGTTCATTTTTGTTTCAAGTATGGTACGTCCGCTCACGTCTCTTACAACAACGTTACCGTTGGCAAGTCGCTCATTCAGGGTAATATTAAAAACACCATCGGTTGGGTTGGGCCACAGACTGAAAAACGGATTGCCGAGTGTTTGTTTTTGAAGGCCGGTCATTACCAAAGGGGTACACTGTGCGTTCTGATGCATCTGGTCGTAATACAAAACGTTACGCACGTCGCGCCTTACACGTGTATTGAATTGTGTAATGGTGTTTACATTATTTGCAGTATCCCGACTAAATACTACCGCATAGCCCCATTCAATTCTGGCGCCGGCCGGCAGTGTAAAAGGCCCGCTGGTTGTAAATACACGCCTGTCGCCAGGGGTGTTGCCTGCATTCATTTCGGTCCATCCGCTGTTGTTTGCAGGATTGCCCGTATAAACATAATCGGTGGGTCGTATGCCGCCGTATGCCTGCCCGCCGTAGGTGAAAGGGGTCCCGTCTTTCCAGACGCCAGACATGTACTGATAATAATGTTTTGCGCTATCAGGGTTGGTAGTGGCTGCCAGTATGGGCCCAAGGTTGTTGTTGTAAAAAGTGCTCCGGTTCATCACAAAACTCTCGCCGGGCTCATCAATTACATTATCACCGTCGTTATCAATGCCATCCATGCAGTTTGTTTTAAGAATAGCATGCGAAATAACCGGAATTTTGCTGCCGTATCCTTTAACTCCAAGAGCGGTTTCATCAAAATTATCGCCGTTGTAGATGTAGGTAAAATTATTGGCTGAATCACTTCCAACAAAATCATCCTCATAGTAGCCGAGATCCACGTCCGACCAATCGCTTACAAATACATTCGTGTATGTTTCGGCACTGCGGTTAAACATGGTGAAATGGTAAAACGTGCTGTAATTAACAGCCTGCATGCTATCGGGGAGCAATGGGTCGAAATAGGCGTAAGACCTCTCATGAATTTCAACGCCCATGCACCGTGCTTTGGATTCGGCGTGTTTGCCAAGCGTGTCGTTATAAATACTCAAAACCTGCTGGTGGCCTTTAATCAGGGGATAATCGCCACCAACCAATGGATCGTAAATACCATTAAGGTTGGCATCATAAAACGGCTCCATATTTTTCATAAAATTAGCATTGCCCTTTGCTGGGTAGGTAAGCAGGTCGGACGCTACGGTGTAGGTGTTGGCAGTAACTGAACCGTTGTTGTACGCCGTAGCAAAGCTGGTAATGTCGCTACAGTCTGTTTTCCAGAGCTTGTTATAGCTCGCGGTGTTGGTTGCGTTGTAGGCGCCAATAGCCGTGGTGTCTATAGGACCACCCCAGAAGTCGCGACCCTTTTGCATGTAGGTGTTGGCGGCCAGATGCAGTTTGCCGTTATGGTCGTATCCGCCAATCCAGATGCTGTTGGCAAACTGTGCGTGTGTGCCATTGCCTTTGGGAACCTCATAACTGGCATTGTTCGTGCCAAAAGCGTCCCACGAGCGGTTGTTTATACTGTTTACGCGGGCCTTTACATAATTTTTATCCACAAACTTTGATGTGGTGTAAAGTGGAACCTGTGCTCCTGCTAAAGGTGCAATCAGTAATAAAATGTAAATTTTTTTCATGGCTGCTGGTATTTGTGAATACTAAATTAGCCGCATGGTGCTGTATTAAAAAACAGGCTTGTGTATTTGGCCGGATAAATGACTCAATTGGGGCATGACTTTAAATAATTGGGCTGCGTTTAAATGGCACCAAGCTGCCCCAGACAGATAACAGCTGCACATAGCACCAGAATAGCTAAAATGGTGTTGGTAATTTTTATCTGACGAATACTGAAGAAGAATTCGCCTATGAAAAACGAAAGGGGGATGGCAAACAAACTGATGATGCCTGCACCATTTGCCCCTCCGGAAAAAAATCCAAAAACAGAAAAAAGCACATAACTGGCCAGAATATTGCGTGCCCTTTGTTTTTTTACCGAGCTGCTGCCACTGCCGGCAAAACTATAAAACAACGACACCATCAGCAGCAGAAACAGGCAAATGCTCATGGCCAGGTAATACTCGCTTATGGAGGGCAACCTTAAAAAATGAAAATAATTTTTAATGGCTTCGGCAAGATACCAGCGGTTAAAACCGCTGAGGTAAGCCATGCATTCATAAATATAAACAGGAGTAATAAAACCAAGCAGTGCCACAGCCCACTCGCGCCAGTAAAATGGCCTCAGTATAAACAGGGCAATAAAAAACATGGGCAGGTATCCGATGGCCGAAATAGTAACAAAAAACGAGAGGCAAAGCCATAAGGCCGACTCAAAAATCTGCCGCAGCGAGTCCTCTTTACGGTAGGTGTTGAGCAGGCGGTAAATGGAAAAAAGAATAAACACATTGGCAAACGCCTGTGGGGCAATGCGGTAAGGGCTCACGCACGTGCCGGTAAGCAGCATGTATAGAAATACCGGAAAGTAATTAGTTTTTTCGGTTACTTCCTGCCTTGCGGCGATCAGGTTAATGAGTACCGAACCAATTAAAATGAGCAGGAAATTTATACTTATAATGGCCCAGCGGCTGCTGAGCCTGCTGCTGAAATAATTGTAAAAAATATCAGGAAAGGAATTGTTTTCCAACTCTACCCTGCCCAACATGTTGATGACGATCAGCAGAACAAAGACCACTGCCAGAAGTACCGCGCTACCCCTGAAACCCTTATTTAGCAGCCCGGCAAACACAATTTTTTAGTTTTGTGGAAATTTTTACTTTTGTAGCGTAAACTTACAAATTAATGTGATACAGGTTCGTTTAAAGAGCCTTTTAAAAACAATAATATGAAGCTGTTAATGATTACCTGGACTGA
>CALMNJ010000565.1 GCA_937868675.1 uncultured Bacteroidota bacterium
GTAATTTCGTACAATGAGCCCGACATCTACCGATCCATGATTTCGTTTATGGTGGTTGATAATAAGCTCAAATTTGCATTCAACTCGTATTTAACAAAAAAGGCAGGGTTTTACATTCACGAAGATTTTAAAACGCAGGCCGCTGTTTATATTGAAGACCCCAGCCAAACCAAAAAAAATCAGATGGCGCAGGAACAGTGGGTAAATACAGTTGAAAAACTTGGCAACAGCGATCTCGCAAAAACAAAAGCGCAGTCTATTTACAATTTTGTGAACTACATCGAGTGGCCCAATATTGATCAGGCAAAAGAATTTAAGATCGGTCTTCTGGGTGCCGATGCGCAGTTGCTGGGCGCTCTTAATGAAATGGCCAACAATAAGCTGGTGATGCGGCTACCCATGAAAATAATCCCTTTCAGTGAATCAAGCGATGTGAAGAAATTACCTCAAACTGAAATATTGTATGTTGACGCGGCCAATTACAAAAACTTTGATATCGAAAAGGTAAAAAAAGGGGTGCTGGTAGTTTCCTATAATCAGCCCGACCTCTTTCGGTCAATGATCTCGTTTGTAGTCGTGGATAATAAACTCAAATTTGCATTTAATGCTTTTCTGACACAAAAAGCGGATCTGGATATACACGACGATTTTAAAAGCCAGGCCGCGGTTTATATTGAAGACCCCGAGCAAACCCGTAAAAATCAGCAGGCCCAGGAAAAGTGGGGAAGTGCCGTAGAGAAAATTGTTGGCGGTTTGCAAAAGGGCGACGAGCAAGCCGTATTATCAAACTTTGAATTGCTTGAGGTTGCAGAGAAGATCAGCGAACAGGAAAAAAGTATCTCCGATCAACAGAAAAAAATAAACAGCCAGATTAGCGCCTTTCGCAATCAGGAGGACAGCCTCGAACGCCAGCGCAAGAAATTAGGGCTTGCCATTGCGCAAAATAAAATGCAGGAGGCCAATCTTGCCGACCAGAAGGAGAAAATAGATAATCAGCTCAATGCAATTATCAGTCAGGAGCAGCGCGCACGATTGCAGGAAGAGAAGCTCAACCTTACTATTGCACAAAATAAACTTCAGGAGTCGGAACTTAGCCTTAAAAAGGAGGAATTAAATTTACAGGAACAAAGAATAAAGAGTCAGAACGAGATTCTTGAAACGCAAACGGCAAACATCCGTGTTCAGGAAGCCAAACTTATCAGGCAGCTCGAAAAAATAAACTCTCAGCAAGCTATACTTTGGCTCGCATTAATTGCGGGGTTTGCCATCGTAGTGAGCCTTAGCTTGGTTTACCGTAATTATAAAAGGACAATTAATACAAACGCATTACTCGAAAATCAGAAGGCCGTTATTGAAGCCAAGCATAAAGAAATTACAGATAGTATTTATTATGCCGAACGTATTCAGAAAAGCTTTCTGGCAAGCAAGGAATTGCTTGATGAGAACCTGAGGGAGTATTTTATTTTCTTTCAGCCCAAGGATGTTGTGAGCGGTGATTTTTACTGGGCTTCGAAATTAAACGACGGGAAATTTGCACTCGTTACCGCAGATAGTACAGGGCACGGCGTTCCCGGCGCCATTATGAGTCTGCTCAATATTACAAGTCTTGAAAAGGCAACCGAGGTTAATAGCCTGCCTTCCCACATATTAAATCAAACCCGTAGTATTATCACCGAGCGGCTTAAAAAAGACGGAAGTAAAGAAGGAGGCCGCGACGGTATGGACTGTACACTAATGTGCTTTAATTTTAAGGAGAAAAAGCTGGAGTACTCGGCAGCCAATAATCCAATGTGGATTATCCGAAAAAATAACATACTTGAGTTTGCCCCGGATAAAATGCCAGTTGGCAGGCACGAAAAAGATCATGTTCCGTTCACGCAAAAAACCGTTGATCTGGAAAAAGACGATATTATTTACGCCATCACCGATGGTATGCCCGATCAGTTTGGTGGACCCAACGGAAAAAAATTCATGTACAAACGCCTTAAGGAACTCCTTCTTTCCATTTCACATCTTTCAATGGAAGAACAAAAAGAACGGATTAAAAAGGCCCTTGATGACTGGATGGGGGCCAATGAACAGGTTGATGATATTACGCTGGTGGGTGTAAAGGTTTGATTTTAAAACCCGGCTTAGCAATACTTTATTTGTTTTTGATGCCCTTTGTATTAACGTTTGGGCAAAAAAAAGCCCGCTGCTTGAGCGGGCCCTCTGCTGAAAAAAAATCAATCAGCCTAAGTATTGTTGAAGCAGTTTGCTGCGGCTGCTATGGCGCAGACGACGGATCGCTTTTTCCTTTATTTGTCGCACACGCTCGCGGGTAAGATCAAATTTATCACCAATTTCTTCAAGCGTAAGGCCATGGTTAAGACCAATGCCAAAGAACAGCTTCACCACATCACGTTCCCGTTCTGTGAGTGTGCTCAGGGCACGGTCAATTTCGCGGCTCAGCGATTCGTTCATTAAACCTGTATCGGCCTTTGGCGAATCAAGGTTTACAAGTACATCAAGCAGGCTGCTCTCTTCGCCGTTGGCAAAAGGCGCATCCATACTTACGTGGCGCCCGCTTACCTTCATGGTATCGCTCACCTTGTCAATCGGAAGATCAAGAATATCTGCAAGCTCTTCGGCGCTTGGTTCGCGCTCGTATTGCTGCTCCAGCTTGCTGTATGCTTTATTTATTTTGTTAAGAGAACCCACCTGGTTAAGAGGCAGGCGCACAATACGGCTTTGTTCGGCCAAGGCCTGAAGAATGCTTTGACGGATCCACCAAACAGCATAAGAAATGAATTTAAAACCACGAGTCTCGTCAAAACGGCGCGCAGCTTTAATAAGTCCAAGGTTGCCTTCGTTGATAAGGTCGGGTAGGCTAAGGCCCTGGTTTTGGTATTGCTTTGCCACCGACACCACAAAACGCAGGTTGGCTCTGGTCAGCTTTTCGAGTGCCCGCTGGTCGCCATCCTTTATCTTTTTTGCCAGAATAACCTCTTCTTCGGCAGTAATAAGTTCCTCACGGCCAATTTCCTGAAGATATTTGTCAAGGGATGCGCTTTCGCGGTTGGTAATGGACTTGGTTATTTTAAGCTGCCTCATGCTCTAAAATGGTTTTGTTATAAGTATGTAAATTTAATAAAAAAACGTGTATTCCCGGACACATTCTTATGCTTAAACGGAATTTTAACTAAAAAGTTCTGTTTTTTTGTTTTTTTAATTGCAGTTTTTAAAACACCCATTCCCAACCCTCTTAAGTTACCAAACTAAAGCCAAAGCAGCCCGACATGGCTATAAACATGCTTTTTTGCCTACTGGTTTTCCTGAAATTTAGGAGTTCCATTTGCGAAATCCCTATTAACAATCAGGCCTTGATAACACAAGGTTTAATTAACAGGGTGCTGTTTAATCAAAGTCCCAAGCTACTGATTAGCCGCTACTTTACTTAAGTATTTTTATCCAAATCAAAACACTACCAATGAACGTAGAAAGCTTAAAAACGGAACTGCAACAGGTATTAGACAGCGATGTGGCGCTGCGGAAAGAGTTTAACGAGCTCAAACGCTCGCTAAGCGATTACCGCAACCAGCTTATTATGCGCGATGAAGATTGCAAACGCCTTCAGGTTACCATTGATGTGCTAAACACCAAGCTGGTAGTGATGGAGAGGGATAATACCAACTACAAAGCCGAACTCACCTCGTTTAAAGAGCTCCGCAGCACCATCAAGGAGCAACTGCAGGCAAAGCAGGACGAGATTGATGAGCGTTTGGCCGAAATTCAATCGCTGAGAAGCGACCTTAGCGCACTGGCAGCCGACTACGAGCAAAAAATACTGGATAACAGCCACCTTGCGCAGGCTGAACTTGACCGCGCCAGAGCCGAGCACCAAAACCAGATAAGCGAACTTAAGATTGGTTCAAATCTTCTCGAAAACAAACTGCGTAACGATTACGAGGCCAGAATTAACGGACTTACCGAAGACTGGAAAAACAAGGAGCAGCAAATTGTGTTGCAATACGAAAACACCATTTCTGAACTGAAAGCCGGTCATGAGACTCTGCTTCTTTCGGAAAGGGAGAGCTATCAAAACCAAATTAATAACCTTTCACAAGGTAATCAGGGCGAAATTGACAGACTCATTGCTACTCATCAGATCACGCTTTCGCAAATAACCGGCGAACATGCCTCCAGGCTTAACGAATTGGAGGGCAGTTACAAAAACGAAATCACAAATCTGCGCACTGCGCTTGAGGAACAACGCAGCACACTTACACTCAATTTCGGCCAGCAGATTGATGCGATCAAACAGGAATCGGAACGAAAAGAAAGCCAGATGGTTTCGGGGTATGAGACGAGAATTGCCGAACTTGAAAACCAGGTTAGCGCTTCGCGTGAAGAAATAGCCAACACTTATCTGCAGCAAATTGCTCAACTCAAGCATGAACACGAGCTGGCACTTACACAAACGCAAAACAATCACGAAGCCAGGCTTAATGCCGTGGTTACAGAATACGAAGAGAAACTATCGTATACCCTCATTCACTCCAATGCCCAGAATTCAAAACTGAATGAAGAGCTCAGCAGAGCGCAGTTTACGGCCGAGAATACGCTTGAACAAATAAGAGAGCTGTCGCTCAATATCGAAGCCAAAAGCAACGAAATATCGGGCCTCGAATTAAAAATTGGAAGCATTGAGCAGCAACTTCAAAACGAACTCAATAAATATAATTCGCTTAACGCAGAGTATGAGACCTTTAAGGTAAATGCATCTCTCTCGGCAAGCGAACAGGTACAGGCCCTTAATAACCAAATGTCGGGGCTCAATCAGGCACACAGTGAATATGTGACAGAGCTTAGCGGAAGAATAGAGGGACTTACACTTGAATTAAGTAATCTGGGCCTGTTGTTTGAAAAAAACACTAACGAACTGGCAGGTGCCGAGATACGTCTGGATGAAAAACAACGCGAACTGGAGTCGGCACTGGGCGAAATAGAGTCGCTGAAAAATGCTGTCGGAAAACACGAAAGCGAGCTAGAAACGCTCAGGTCTGAAATAACCGGTCAGGCCAAACTTGCCATTGATGCCAAGGAGCTTGAATTCCAAAAACTGCTGACAGAGAATGGCAACCTTATTGCCGAAATAGATCAGGTGCTGGGAAAAACCGAGAATCTGGAGGCCGAGAACAATTTATTAAAAACCGAGCTTGACGAGTTGAAGAACCATCTGGCAGGTAAGGCTGAAGATTTCAGGGAGACCCTTGCAAATAAAAACTTCGAGGTTACCAATCTGGAAGCTAACAATGCGGCCCTTTGTGAAGAAATAAAATTTCTGCGCAACGAACTGGATACCACTAAGGCAAGACTCGGCGAAAACGAAACAGTAGCCGAACAGTTGGGAACCATGCAGGATATAATCAATAGCCTTGGTGCAGAAAAGACCAAACTTTTATCCGAAATTGAAGAATTTAGTCTGAACATCGAAACAATGAACCAAACTATTGCAGGATTAAACTCGAAGGTGGCAGGATATGAGGCCGAAATGGAAGGATTAAGGAGCGGAGCCTCCAAATCGGCAGAGCAGGATGCCTTTATTGACAGGCTGTTCAAACAAATAGACGGCCTGAACGATGAGCGTTTGAATCTGCTTAGCGAAAAGGAAAAAATGGCCGAACAATTGTTAAAGATGAATGAGGTAGTTAATACTATTTCGCAACAGGTTGATTCGCAAGACATTAACGTTACAGGTTTGAATAATCACCGGAAGAATATTATTTTAGCCACTCAATCAGGCGAGGTTTCCGAAAAATCTCAAATGAAAGAACAAATTAATGATTTGGTGCGTGAAATTGATAAGTGCATTGCGTTATTAAGTGCTTAATTCAACGCCCTCTTTAAATGAGTGAGACAAATATAAAAGTTGAGGTAGCGGGAAGCATTTTTCCCTTAAGGGTAAATGCAGAGGATGAAGAAAACATTAAAGAGGCTGTTGAACTGATAAACAATAAAATCGCGGAGTTTGAAAAAACGTATGCGATAAGGGATAAGAAAGAGGTACTGAGTATGGTATTGCTGCAACTGGTATCCCAGCTATACAAACAGGCCAATACGGCGGAGAGGGAGTTAAGTCATTTAAAGCAGCTTTTTGCCGAGGTTGAGGTGATGTTAAAAGATCACACCCGGAGCATTAACAAAATTAACGAAGAGTAAACGTAAA
>CALMNJ010000566.1 GCA_937868675.1 uncultured Bacteroidota bacterium
CTCCTTTACCACTTTGCTGTCGTGCGTATCAATTATGTAATCGCCGCAGTGCTGATGCCCGGCAATGTGCATTTGCACAATGCTCCGGTGCGGAAGTTGTTCGATATACTCCGTGGCGCTGAAACCATTGTTAAAGGCCGACACATACACATTGTTTACATCCAGCAGCAAACCGCAACCTGTTTCCTGTGCCATACGGCTCAAAAATTCGTGTTCGGTAATGGTGGAGTGTGTAAAGCTGAGGTAGGTGCTCGGATTTTCGAACACCATTTTGCGTTCCATAATATCCTGCACAATTTTTATACGTTCGCAAATATGCTTCAGTGATTCGTCATTTAAAGGCACCGGCAACAAATCGTGCGTATTCAGTGTTTGAACGCCTGTCCAGCATAAATGATCGCTCACCCACATTGGCTTAATGTCATCAGCCAGTTTTTTCAGGCGTTTTAAATAATCGCGGTTCAGTGGGTCGGTGCTGCCAATGGATAAGGACACTCCATGCATTACCAGCGGATAGTGTTCGGCCACTTTGTCCAGCATATAGCGTGGTCGTCCGCCGGAGTCCATAAAATTCTCCGATATAATTTCAAACCAGTCCACCGCCGGGCGATTATTAAGAATGTGGTCGAAATGCTGGTTTCTCAACCCCAGTCCAAGACCAGGGTTGGGAAAACCGAGTTGATTATTTGCCTGATACTGCATGGCGTTGGGCAGAGACAGAAATTACTTTTCGCTTTTCTCGCACAACTCCTGTGCGTTTTTGTTAGGGTCGTTAAAACCAAACGAGCAGTATTTGTTGCCGCTGCTGCCGCAGGAGCTGAAGTTACCATCGGATACTTTATTGAGCCAGGCTGTTGGAGGGCCGCACTTAAACGGGGCTTCGCCTACATTGCGGCGGGCTTTGGCCATGCGTTCTTCAAACAACTTGCGGGCCAATATCCACACGCTTTTGCCCATGTTGGCGCCCTGGGTGCTGTAGCGCTCGGCCTGTATAGGTACCGCGCAGCTGCCCTGCCAGGCGCAGTGATTTTCGCCGGGACGGTTTTGTTCTTCGGTGCTGCCGTAAAGTCCGCAGCCGCCCTGACTGCGGCAATTGTTTAAGGTGTGGCAACTGTGATACTGGGCTGTTGCGCAATAACCCATGCCCGCACAGGCATTGGTGCCAAAACGGTCGTGGCCTTTGCAGGCGTTCAGTCCCATGCAGATGTGTAACTCGGTGGTTGGGTTGGCCACGTTGGCCGGTGTTGGTGGTACCGAAGGCGATGAACAGCTTCCGCCGCCGCCGCAGCCATTGCTGGCTGGTGAATATTTTATTTCGCTCATGGATTCTCCTTATGGAATCAGGGAGCTTGCTCC
>CALMNJ010000567.1 GCA_937868675.1 uncultured Bacteroidota bacterium
GATGCATTTGCCAGCGTGTGTATGGTATATTAAGGCAGCGGTAATGCGAATTCAATGTTACTGCTACGTAGCCCCGGCGCATCGTCAATGGCAAGGTCAATTAAAAACAAACGCTGGTTCTGATCAAGCAATCCGTTTTTCTCCTTCAGAGGGTTCTGAGGACTCACCACCAGCCACACTTCCTGCATGCCGGCAAATTGCTGCATGTAGTTGGCAATAGCCATGTGCCCGATGTGAACAGGATTAAACGAACCGAAAAACAGACCGATGTGCATGGTTCAAAATTAAGGCTTATTTTCTGATGACTGAACCGAAAATGGAAACAAGTAACCTGAGTAGACTTTGAGAACTTTTCACGTCAGGCTTTTTATTTAATTCCGTAGGCGCCAAACGATTTAATGATACACGGTCCTGAAATTCTGTAATTATCGGGCAGAAGCTGGTTTGATTAGCCCTGCTCAAGCAATTTCTTCAACACATTCAGGCTTTCGTCCATGTCTTTTGCCAATGATTTTTCCACCATAGGCACCATGATGTTTAACGGATACATCAGTGCGCTGGTGTTGCTCAAGATTACCTTTGTCTGGTTATCTGTCAAGGCTTCGGTGGTGATATGAAAATGTGCCGTTACTTTAAATGGTTTCACAAAGCGGATGTCCACCTCAATTTTTTGGCCTTCGATCATTTTCATGATTTCCTTCTCGCCCTGGCCTGCATTTTTATTACCGTTCCAGGCATATATAAAGCCGGGGGTTCCATCGTTACCCTTGAATTCCTCCTTACGTGAGGGATCGGCGCCTGCCCATTTATTAAACTTTTCGTGATTTTTAAGCATTTTCAAAAAACTGAACGCTTGCTGCGCAGTAACATTAACCATGATTTCTCTTTGTACATGATGTACTTTGCGCATAAAGAGTGGAATAATAAGAATGACTGCAACAATGCATGCGAGTATGGTTAAGACACTCATGGCCTCTGCTTTAATTTTCGTTTATGGTTTTTGAACTAACGTGTTGTTACGCTTGCCTAAAACTCACTTATAATCGTTTGCCGTTATCGTAAACGTATAAATGAGCCTGCTGCTTTTATCAAAATAAGAATAAAACAACGTTGTTTCATGTTCACGTAATTTTTTCATATCGTGGCTTACTTTTATATTACTCACCAGACCCGGCCACAAACTATTATTAAATGCGTGCGTATCAACAACTGCGGCACCCATATTTACCAATGTGTATTTATAGTGAATTGCATTTGGCGCCAGGTACTGAACCCCCTCGAAACGGGTTTCTGAATCGAGCATTTTCGGACATTTGGCATTAATATTCTTACACACATTCTCGAGTTCGTTTTCATATTTTACCTGTTGGCTACAGCCAAACGATAACATGATGAATAAGAAGGTACCTATATAAACAGTAACGGGTTTCAGGCGCATCATTTACTTGCAGCGGTTGTAAATTTTGGTGATGATTTCTTTTGTTTCTGAAGCCTGTTGAAGTTCCTTCTCTATGTCGGCTGTTGAAGCATTCTCTTTCTTAGCGGCTTCGAGTTTCGCCTTGAGGGCGTTTTCTTTGCCCTCCCAGGTATTCATAAGATCTTTTATCCCTTTTATAATACCAAACTTCATAAATTTATTGGCCCCCTTGCTTAAACCTTCCAGATCCATGGCCGCAGCAATACCATTAGCCGAATTACAGCGCCTGGCCAGCTTAACATACGAAGAAACAAAACCCATCATTTCAAATCCACCCATATAACGTATTGCCGTGCGGAAAAAAGGAATTTCGTTATCGCCGCCCTGTGTTGCATATATGTTGGCCACCGGGAAAAGCACATCCTTTCCGGTTTCATTCTCAAAAAGCTTTGCCTTTTCATAAGCCTTTTTCGGATCAGATACGGCAAGTGCTTCCAAAGCTTCACCACAAATTGCGTATGAGGTTTCTTTAAGTGCCGACTCGTTAAGCGCATTTACATCCGGATCGTTTTTGAACTTCCGGTTCAGCAAAGCAAGCGCCTTGGCCCGTGTTGTGGTTTTTTTATCACTGTTGTAAATCGCGAGCAGCGTGTTTTTTACCTCGTTCATTTTATCGGCCGGACCTTTATCGAGACGCTGCATGGCAAAGTTTCGAACGGCGTGAAATTTGTCGTTTTGTGCTGCCAGCTTAAACAAATCAAACACTTCTGCCTGGCTGATGTTTTCTTCAAGGGCCTTCAGTGCCTCCATACGATCATCGTAAAGCGGGGCGTTGCGGTACTGAAAAATATACTCGCTGTTTGTTTTTTTGTACTCAAGGTCGCAAAGCAACTGCCGCTCGGCATCAAAATTCACCAACTGTGGCTGGCCCGCCGTTTTGATCTTAAATGTTTGCTTTTGCTCGGTGATAAGAATGTTTGTGCGGCCGGCTTTTCCACCAACATAAACATCCACGTCTAGTGGTAGCGTGTATAGGGGTGCTTTATTAAGGTCTTGATTTTGCTCAACTGTAAGTTCCACCATAGCGGTGGATGCGTTGTAAGTCTGGCTTACTTTTAGTTTAGGGCGGCCCTTATTGAAGTACCACTGATTGAAAAACCAGTTCATGTCGCGTCCGGTAACTTCCTCAAAAGCCAGTCGGAGGTTATGAGCCTCAGCACTTTTGTAACGGTTTGTTTCAAGGTAATTCTTAAGCGATGCAAAAAAAGCGTCATCACCTACGGCTTTGCGGAGCATGTGCAGAATTTGCCCGCCCTTATTGTAGCTAATGCCATCAAACATATCCTCCTTATCCTCGTATTCAAAACGGATGAGATTTGCTTCCTTTTGAGAACCAATGTAACCGGCGCGGCTTTGGGCGTGGTGATGGTCGGCAGCATCGCGCCCAAACTTATATTCGTTCCAGAGGTATTCTCCGTAGGTAGCAAAACTTTCGTTAAGCGACAGGTTGCTCCAGCTTTCGCAGGTAGCGATATCTCCGAACCACTGATGAAAAAGTTCGTGTGCAATGACATCTTCTCCTTTCTTTCCATCAATAAGTTCGCGGCTGGTTTGATAAACAACAAAATCGCCATGAAGGGTAGCACTGGTATTTTCCATAGCCCCGCTCACATAGTCGCGTACGGCTATTT
This sequence comes from uncultured Bacteroidota bacterium, assembly GCA_937868675.1. Taxonomy (GTDB): domain Bacteria; phylum Bacteroidota; class Bacteroidia; order B-17B0; family Aurantibacillaceae; genus Aurantibacillus. The sequence continues at coordinate 3,109 of CALMNJ010000567.1, forward strand.
GCGCGTACTTTGGCCAGGGGTAAGCAACGCCGAGGCGGCTCGAATAAAACTCAATCATTTCGCGCGTGTCACCAAATATGCCGGTGGCGCTGCTCTCATACTCTTTTTCAACATAATAGCTAATTTCCTTTCCATTCCAGGGCGCGTCCACCACTTTTTTAAACTCACCCACCGCCATCATGGCCAGGTATGGCGAATGAGGCTGATCCAATTTCCAGTGATCGGTGCGGGTACCGTCGGGGTTCTTTTTCGAATCGGTCAGCAAACCGTTGGAAAGTGTTGTGAATTTATCTTCAACCGTCATGTAAATCTCCTGTGTCATTTTTTCATTCGGGCTGTCAATGGTCGGCATCCATACGCTGTTCGACTGGGTTTCGCCCTGGGTCCATATCTGAGGCATTTTGTACGGATTCTCGCCTGTGGGATTGATAAAGTAAAGTCCCTTGTCGTCGGTTATCGCCGCACTTCCTTTGGCATTCTTAAGCTCATTGGGGCGAGACACATACTCGATCTTAACCATGTACTTTTTATCGGCAGTGAAGGTTTTACCCAGATTTATTTTCAGAGAGTCGTTTTCGTAACGGTAAACGGCAGCGGCAACGGGATTCAGAACTTCTGCTTTTTCGGTTTTGCTCTTTGTTACTTCAAGCACTTCAAACACGTCGAGTTTCTTAATATCCATACCACGGGCATTTAAATACATCATGCTGCCCGGGTAAAAATACGGCCGCGCATAAATGGTGGCAATACCGTTCATGCGGCTGTTGGTCCAGTCGAAATTCACATCCAGGCGGGTATGTAAAATGTCGGTACTGCGGGTATTGCTTGCGCGGTAAACAGCGGGTTTTGTTTTATCCGGTTTATCCTGTTCGCTTTTCTGAATTTCGGCATTAATAGCAGCAGTTATTGAATCCTGAATGGCCTTGGCCCGTATCTCGGCTTGCTTTTTGTCGTTTGTGGCGAGGCTTTTTTTGCCGGAGTGACAGGCCTGAATAACCAGGCCCAATGACAGGAATAGATAGGATAAACGCATTTTG
>CALMNJ010000568.1 GCA_937868675.1 uncultured Bacteroidota bacterium
AAATTCTGTTGCCATATCGGCCAGTTTAAACGCAATGCCCTGAAAGTTGGCAATGGGTTGCCCAAACTGCTGGCGCTCCTTTGCATATTTCACGCTTGCGTCAAGCGCTCCTTTGGCAATTCCAAGACTTAAGGCAGCAATGCTAATCCGTCCGCCATCAAGCACTTTCATGGCCTGGATAAAGCCATCACCAACCTGCCCCAGAATCTGCGATTTATGCACGCGGCAGTTTTCAAATATCAATTCGGCGGTTTCGCTGGCGCGCATACCAAGTTTGTTTTCTTTTTTCCCACCACGGAAACCCGGTGTACCACGCTCAATTACAAAGGCTGTAATGCCATGACTATCCAGCAGATCGCCGGTTCGAACCAGTACCACCGCCACGTTACCGGTTATTCCATGCGTAATCCAGTTTTTGGTTCCGTTAATTACCCAGTAATCGCCATCCTGCACAGCCGTGCAGCGCATACGCATGGCATCACTGCCGGTATTGGCCTCTGTAAGTCCCCAGGCTCCGATCCACTCTGCGGTAGCCAGTTTTGGAAGATATTTTTTCTTTTGCTCCTCGTTTCCAAACTGCAAAATATGTCCAGTACAAAGGCTGTTGTGCGCCGCCATGGAAAGGGCAATTGAACCGCAAATGCTTCCCAACTCCGTGATTGCAGTGACGTATTCGGTGTAACCAAATCCGGAGCCTCCGTATTCAGTAGGCACCAATACGCCCATTAGTCCCAATTCGCCAAGCTTTTTAAATACTTCCAAAGGAAATTCCTGACTTTCATCCCACTCCATCATTTTCGGTAATATGTGTTCCTTACCGAATTTACGGATCATATCCGCAATCATCTGCTGGTTTTCATTCATTTCGAAATTCATTCCAACCATGTTATCTAATAGTGTACCAGACATGTTATATTATTTGTATGTTTTACTAATTTATCTTTTCCGTTCAAAAAATCCAAACCAATCACAAAATTGAAGCCTCCCACCTCGGCACCCAGTTTTTTAACCAGGCGCGCTGCCGCCTCGGCGGTTCCACCGGTTGCCAGCAAATCATCGTGTATGGCCACGTTCCATCCCTTTTCAAGGGCGTCTTCATGCATTTCTATTTTAGCAGTGCCATATTCCAGATCGTATTCAAGCCCAACGGTGCGGTATGGAAGTTTACCGGCCTTACGCACCAGCACAAAAGGAACATTGAGTTTGTTAGCCGCCATAAATCCAAACAAAAAACCACGGCTTTCAATGCCAACAATAGCATCGGGTTTAAAGCCCAAACGATCTATAAAACTATCGGTAATTTGTGAGCAAAGCTGCTGATTGTAAAAAACAGGCGTGATGTCCTTAAACATAATCCCGGGTTTCGGGAAATCTGGTACATCTCTTACTGTATTGCGTATGTTTTCCTCCAGGCTCAAAACAAGACCAGCAAACTTAATGTTTTTTTACTCTGAATATTGACTGAAAATGGGATAAGTGTTTTTTTAACCAAGGCTTTACTCAACAACCAGTATTCCCCTGGCCATAAAACGTACCTGCTTTTCGGGCCTGGTAATCGCGTCTATTTCCGCCTGCGGTTTTTTAGCATCTTCGGCATAATGTTTAAGCTCCGAAACAGAGGTGGTTTTAATGTATGATTTACCCTCCACAACTACGGTTTTACCAATAATATCCTGAGGCACAAAAAAACCATAGTCCTTCATTTTAACCATCGCCTCGGTAGTGTCATTTATTTTCAGCGTCATCCAGCAGCCCTTTGCGGCGCAGGCATCCAATACCTTCGCTTTTACCTTCACGCTGATCGTATCCTTCTCCTTAAGCATTTCGGGTATTTTAATTGCTTCCACAAAATTGCTCTTGTCGGTTTTGGCACCATAAATGGTTCCTGGCATGGCCTTACCCGCAGGCGGCTGGGCGCCGGCTGCCAGACTTATTAAAGCCAATACTAAAACAACCGTTTTTATCGCAACTATTTTCATGTTTCAAATATACACAGTATAAAATGCATAAAAAAGGGAGAGGAATTCCTCTCCCTTGTCAGTTTGTTTTCGTCATTGCGAACGGAGCGCCTTTGTGTTTAGTTGGTTGCAACTCTTTGGCCTGTTACTGGCAGGAACAATGTCCGCAATGACGAAATATCCTAGTAATAAACCGGTCTTCTTACCTCGCTGATGTGTTTGCTGAAGCGAATCACCTGACGGGTATAGCCGTATTCATTGTCATACCATACATAAAGCACCACACTCTTTTTATCGGGCGAAATAATGGTAGCCTGACTGTCGAAGACGCTTGGACATGGGTTTCCGATTACATCTGTGCTCACGAGTTCGTTGCTGAACGCATACTGAATCTGCTCCACCAGGTTGCCTTCAAGAGCGTATTTTCGTATAATTTCATTTACCTCTTCACGTGTAACTTCTTTATTGATGTTGAGGTTCAATATGGCCAAACTCACGTTTGGAGTTGGCACCCTAACAGAGTTCGCAGTAAATTTTCCGCTAAGGTGCGGCAATACCTTTTTGAGAGCGCTCTCGGCTCCTGTTTCGGTAATTACCATGTTAAGCGCTGCCGAACGGCCACGGCGGTATTTTTTATGGTAATTGTCCAGCAGATTCTGGTCGTTGGTGTAGGAATGCACTGTTTCAATATGCCCTTTCTGAATGCCCAATTCCTTATCTATTACATAAAGTATGGGCATGATAGCGTTTGTGGTACAGCTGGCTGCCGAGAAAATACGCTGGTTTTTCAGGTCAACACTTTCATGATTGATGCCGTGCACCACATTAGGCACATCGCCTTTAGCGGGAGCCGTAAGCAATACTTTGTCAATTCCTTTGGCCTGTAAGTGACGGCTCAGTTCCTTTCCGTCCCTGAAAACACCGGTGTTATCAATTAATAGGGCGTTGTTAATTCCGTAGGCCGTGTAGTCAACATCTTCCGGGTTTTTGGAATCAATCATGTGCACGGTGTGCCCGTTAATGATCAAGGCTTTGTTTTCGAGGTCTTCGATAACCGTTCCGGGAAAAGTACCGTGTACCGAATCGGTGCGTAACAAATCGGCCCGTTTCACAATTTCCTCGCTGCTGTTGCCACGTGTCACTATTGCACGCAGTCGCAGTTGTTCGCCTTTGCCGGCCTGTGCTATCAGCTCGCGGGCGGCCAAACGGCCTATGCGTCCAAAACCAAAAAGCACAACATCTTTCGGGGCCACGCTGTGCGCGCTATCAATCAGGTCTTTGAGTTTGCTGCCAATAAAATCCGCCTTCGATTTAAACCCTGCACCTTCGTGCATCCATTCAAAAGCTAATTTGCCAATATCAATACGGCCAGGACCAACATTTGAATCAAGTATTTCACGCGCCAGATCAAGTGTGTCATAAACCGTAATAGGTTTCTTCACAATGTTTTTGGCATAGAGGTGCAGGTTCATTATTTCGCTCGAGCTGCGGTCAAATAACTGATTACGGAAAAGAA
>CALMNJ010000569.1 GCA_937868675.1 uncultured Bacteroidota bacterium
TATAGAAAAAAACGGCCGGCACCTTTTTATTTTTCGCAACGGACTGTGGGATCTGCCAAAAGGAAAGCTCGAAAAAGGCGAAAACACCGGCCAGTGTGCCATACGCGAGTGCGAAGAAGAGTGCGGTATTAACGCCCTGAGCATTGTAAACGAAATCGCATCAACGTATCATGTTTACAGTTACAAGGGTTCCTTTGCCCTGAAGCGTTCGTATTGGTTTTATATGCGAACCGCATTCAGTGGTAAGCTCAAACCCCAACTGGAAGAAAACATTACCGATGTTCAATGGTTTAAACGCGATGAAATAAAAAGTAAAGTGATGCCAGAAACGTACCACACCATTCGACAGGTTATTGTAAACGCACTGGGACTTTAAACACACTCCAACCCATTGTAAACTAAAATATTATGGAGCCAATTTATTGTGTTACATCAAATACGGTTTTTAAAATTCTTTGTATATTTAGATGCAAGTTTTTCCATCGCTGCGGGGTCATACCTGCAGAGGAAAGTCCGGGCAACATAGGGCAACCTGCCACCTGTTAAGGGTGGGTGCCTTTGCAGAAATGCAGGGCAACAGAAAGTGCCACAGAAAACAAGGTAGCCCCAAAATTAGCGTTCGCGCTGGCTTTGTGGTGATAGTGAAAATGTGAGGTAAGAGCTCACAGGTGTCACCAGCAATGGTTTCACCGGGTAAACCTCGGGTGTTGAAAGACCAAATAGGTTACGGAGTACAGGGCTGCCCGTCCTGTCCAGAAAGGCGAAGGCCGTTAAGGATCCGTAATGGGTAGGTCGCTTAGATAAATGATGGATAAGTTCTGTGCAAACAGAGATGATACAGAACCCGGCTTACAACTTGCATTGTTTGGAATGAAGGTATATGATAAAACGCTTACTTGTAGTTATTTTTCTATCCGTACTCGGCTACATTAAAGCTCAATGTCCGCAAGTATTCAATTACCTTGGCACCCCAACCAGCCAGCCTCTTTTTATCAGTTGTACGGGTTCGGTTTATGCACTGAACTTTCAAAGCAACAGCAACTGGGGGGCATACACCATTAACTGGGGCGACCTTACCGGCAACTCTACCGGCACGGCATATACCGCCAACAGCATTATTACTCATAGTTATGCCGTAACGGTAAACAGTTTCGTCATCACACTTACCATTCCCTCACAAACCTGTGTAATGACCGGTACCGTGGTTATGGAAAAACCTGTTAATGCGTCAATTCAAATACCAACACTTGGCCTCACTACGGCCTGCGCACCAAAAACACTCACCTTTACAAATTCGAGTACGGATGTAAGCCCAACCACCACCTTTACCTGGAATTTCGGCGATGGCTCCTCTCAGGTTGTAACATCGTTTACAAATGCCAATACAAATGTGCTTCATCAGTATAACAAAGGCACTGTAAACTGCCAGACACAGGTTACCCTGAAGGCGCAAAACTATTGCAGCTTTGGCAACCCCACCATGGCTAACTTTAATCCCATCAACATTTATGATACGGACAGTGCCATCATAGTGCCCGATAAAATAATACGATGCTGGCCCGACAATGTGTTCACGTTCAATAACGGCAGTATTCGAAACTGCTTGTCGCAGGGCAACACCTTTCAGCGGCAAGAGCGATGGAAGTTTGGAAATTACTGGAGTCTTGGCCACGATTCAATTGTGGGCTGGAAACCCTGGCCACCATCTGCACCAAATATTATTGCCTATCCTGCTATTGGCACCTATACTGCCATGTTGCAAGACAGTAGCCTCTGTGGTGTAAAAAGCACAACCATCTCCGTCATCATCACCAGTCCCCCCACAGCCAGTTTAGTGGCACCAAGTGGTCCGCTTTGCCAAAACACCCCCATCACGTTCACCAACCAGAGCAGCTCCGGGTTCTCTTACCGCTGGGATTTTGGAACCGGATCAGGTTTTGTAAACCTTGGTAGCGGAAACAAAACAAATACCTATGGCAGTGCAGGTACCTTCACTGTAAAATTACTGGCTCTTATTACAGGCGCCGCAAATTCCTGCTCCGACACTTCCAAAAAAATCATCACCATTTTACCGTCTCCTACAGCAAGTTTTGTGGTAACACCAACTGCTGGTTGTAACATTCTCAATAATGTGAATTTCACTAACGCATCAACCGTTGGAACAAGCCTGTTATGGAATTTTGCAAATGGCAACACCAGTACATTAAGCGCCCCCCCTGTGCAAAGCTATACCAGCAGCGGCCTTTACACTGCCACATTAAGCGCTACCACACCTTCGGGTTGTGTAAATAGTTACACCGGCAATATTCTTGTAAGGCCAAATCCGCTGCCTGCGTTTTCGCAGTTTACAACCTGTGTAAGCAGTCAGGTTACTTTTACCAATAACTCCACTACCACTGGAACAAACCCAATAACAAGCTACACCTGGAATTTCGGAGATGGCAGTGCAATTTCAACCGGCTCAGCTCCTGCCCACACCTACACCGCACCAAACACTTATACGGTTAAACTTATTGCCTCTTCAGCTTTTTGTAGCGACTCGTTAAAGCAAACCGTTTTACTGAATGTGAAACCAACCGCCAGTTTTGTTACCAGTTCCTCTGTGGGATGTTCGCCACTTTCTGTTAGTTTCAGTAACACATCTTCTAACGCCAATACCTATACCTGGAAGTTTGGTCCGGCAAATGCTGCCAGTTCAAGTGCAACAAACGCCTTGTTTACATACACTAACAGCACCCAAAATTTCCTGAATTACACGGTTACGCTGATTTCATCAACCGGTGCAGGTTGCGCCGACAGTGTAAAAAAAGCCATCAGTGTAAAGCCAAATCCTGTTGCTAGCTTTACTGCTAATGGCTTCACTGGATGTTCGCCTAAGTTAACAACGTTCAGCAATACCAGTGTTGGCTACACTACTTCACAATGGACCTTTTCAAATGGTATCGGCACTTCAACCTCAAACAATCCAAGTTTTACATTCTCTAACCAAACACTGTTCACGCAAACAGTAAGTACAAAACTGGTTGTTACCAATAGTGTGAGCTGCACCGACAGTACCAGCCAGATTATTACCCTTTACCCTCAGGCGCTGCCAGTGTTTACCCCCATGCCCAATATCGGTTGCCACCCCTTGGTGGTTAATTTTCCAGCCATACCCGGCATTGCCACCTACACCTGGGATCATGGAGACAGCAGTCCAAGCTTCACTACCAGCAATGCGCACAGCTACACCTTTGCAAACACAGGCACTACCAACATTGTTTACACCGTGAGCATGACCGCGCTAACCAGCAATGGTTGTATTGGTAACAACACCCAAACAGTAACAGTTTATGCTAATCCTTTGGCCTCATTTGCCTACTCTCCAACTATTGCTTGCTCGCCGGTAAACATTAATTTTACTAATACCAGCGTAGGCAACGCAACAAATTTCTGGAATTTCGGCAACGGGCAGGTTTCTATTTTTGCGAATCCTACCGCTTCGTTTGTTAATCAGGCTGGTGCGCCACAAGCCTCGGTAAATGTAAAACTAACAGTAAGCACTGCGAATAACTGCAAAGACTCAACCATTAAAACGG
>CALMNJ010000570.1 GCA_937868675.1 uncultured Bacteroidota bacterium
GCTGGCAAAGATTTTTAGCACAATCGCAGTGCTATCAGAGGCCGATGTTAAGTTTTTAAGCCCGTCATTTGTACCTTGTGGCATCGCCTGTTGCGTCGCACACTTAAACTGTGGGATCGCTATTGTGCAGGGCCGGGAAAGCCGCAAGCCTTGTTGCAATTCAAAATAAAAGGCCTGCGTAAGAGCAGGCCTTTTATTCATGCTGTTTGATTGTTATTTTAAAACAACCATTTTTGTTTTAAAGGTCTCCTGTTTGCCTGCAACGGTTACATAGTAGGTTCCGTTTACGAGCGAACTAACGTTCAACTGAATAGATTTATCACCGGAAAACGTGTCGAGTGTTTTACTTAGAGTCACGCGGCCACTCATATCGGTTACAATAATGGTGATCCGACCACTGATCTTGTCGTTTAAACGCACATTAGCCACGCCTGTTGAAACAGGATTAGGATAGATGCCCGTTTTCGTGTCAACATCCTGTGCAACGATTTCGTCTCCCGTAGCAACTATTGGAGGCTGTGGGCCAGAAGGCAACGCATACACCGCGAAACCTCCACGCAGCGAGCCATTAAGTGTAGCAAAGGCGCCACCGGTCAGGAGTGTACGTCCTGAGACATAATTACTGCGAATGATGTTATTTGCGTTTGGATCGAAGCCAGTAATAAGGTTCGTGCCGGCCGCACCTCTTACCGCCGCAAGCCGGTTGCGGGTCGTGCCGTTAAGTGTAGAGAAATAACCTCCGATATACACACTGTCTGATGCAGAAGCGATTGCCAGTACTGTACTGTTTGCATTCGGACTCCAGTTGCCCAATGCACCTGTTGTTGCATTGTACGCCGCGAGGTAATTCTTTGCATTTGCACCACCGTTTACCGTTGTAAACGATCCTCCGGTGTACAAAGTGGTTCCGTTTAACCAGAGTGCGTTTACGTTGCTGTTCATGTTAGGGTTGAAAGTAGTTAATGTACCTGCGGTATTATTAACCGATGCCAATCTGTTCCTGGCGGTTCCACCATTCAGCGTTGTAAAATTACCTCCAAGGAAAATGGTTGAACCATTTACAGCAATGGCATTTACCTGGCCGTTGGCGTTCGGATCCCAGCTCTGTAAAGTGCCAGCTCCCGAAACGGCAAGTGCGGCAGCGAAATTCCTCGTTGTGCTTTTCACGGCAGTGAAGTAGCCACCAACATAGAGTATGTTTGAAGCATCGAAGGCCAATGAGTAAACATAGCCAGTGCCACCGCTGTTTTGTACAACGGGATCAAATGACGTAGCCACTCCGGTATTTGCATTCACAGCGCCCAGGGCGGTTCTTGTTACGCCGGCTAATTGGGTAAAAATGCCTCCCGCATAAATGTTGTTGCCATTGCCGGTAATAGCGTAAACATAGCTGTTAGCCCCGGGATTCCATGATGTATTTACCAATCCTGTTGCAGAGTCGATTTTCGCGATATATGACCGTGAAGCACCTTTACAAAAACTGAAGTCGCCGCCAATAATCAGTTTAGTACCGCTTAAAGCAATTGCTCTTACAATATAACTAGGTTCTGCAGCCCATGATTGCAGCGATGCATTATTCGCAGCAACGATTGCAGCATTATTTCTCGATACACCATTGACCTGGTCAAAATAGCCACCCAGATAAACATAGTTTGAATCAGACGTTACCGCGTTAAGGTCTGCATATGGACCATAAGCGGCTCTTGATAATAGTGGATTCCATGTGAGCAAAGCTCCTGTGTTTAAATTAAATGCAGCAGCGCCATTGTGGCTGGTGCCGGCAATATTGTCGAACTGGCCTACAGCAAATATCCTGTTGTAGTTGTAGGTGACATCGTATACATAGCTATCTGGCGAAGGATTCCAGGGTAATACAGTGCCGTTTGTTCCTGCTATTACGCCGAGGTAATTCCGTGGCGTATTGTTGCTGTAGGTAAACGCGCCACCATACACGAGTGATGTACCGTTAAGGGCAATTGCGTATACGTTGGCATCAGGCGATGCATCTGTTGCTGTAACTGCGACTGGTGAAATGGTTGCTCCAACAAAATCGCGCCTGGTTGTTGTTCCTGCGGCGTCGAAATCACCACCTGCATAAATTTCTGTAGTGGTGGCCAATAGACTGTTTACGGTAACCCCGCCAGATGTTTTCGTAAGAGCGAGGTCGAAAGCATTAATGTTACCATTAAGACTAAATGCAGCAAGCCCGTTTCTCACAGCGCCTCCTGCATTGGTAAAGGCACCTCCTATAAAAATTCTATTGCTATTATAGGTTATATCGTTAACTATATTGTTAATTGATGGAGCCCATGGTGTATACGAGCCAGTTGAGTTTCTTATGATTGAGGCATAAGTACG
>CALMNJ010000571.1 GCA_937868675.1 uncultured Bacteroidota bacterium
TTGTATTGCAGTTCATATGCGCACTGCTCATGGTGAACAAAAACCACTATCAGGGCTCGCATGTACTCAACTCAAGCAACAGCGCAATTGCCGGTGTGTATGCCGCCGCGCACAACACCAGCGAGTATTTTGAACTGAAGGATGAAAACGACCGGCTTGCCACCGAAAATGCGCGCCTCCACAACCTGATCAAAAACAGCTACTCCATGCTACCGCTTACCGAATTTAAACGCAACGATACCCTTTACAAACAGCAGTACACCTATGTAGCCTGCAAGGTGGTGAACTCATCAGTTAATAAGCGAAAAAATTTTCTCACCCTCAACATTGGTTCCGGTCAAGGGGTGCGGCAGGATATGGCTGTTATGAGCAGCGATGGCATTGTGGGTAAAATTACCGATGTGTCGCGCAATTTTGCTACGGCCATGAGCCTTCTGCATAAAGACAATTTTGTGAACTGCCAGCTCAAAAAGGACGGAAGCTACGGCCCTCTTATGTGGGATGGTGGTGATTACCGTTACTGCATGCTTACCGACATTCCCACGCATGCCCGTTTAAAGCAGGGCGACACTGTGATTACAAGCGATCTTTCAAAAATTTTTCCTCAGGGTATCATGGTAGGTACAGTTGAAAGCTGGGAACGCCGCCAAAACGAGTCATTTTTCACGGTGCGTGTAAAACTAAGTGCCGATCTCAAAAAAGTAAATCACGTGTATGTAATCACCAACCGCTTTAAGGCCGAGCGCGACTCGCTGGAAGCACAAACACAAAAGCAGGATGACGATTGAGATCATAAAAAATATTTTCCGCTTTGTGTTGTTACTTGCCCTGCAAGTGCTTATAATTCAAAACATCAACCTGTCGGGCTACATTATTTTGCTGCCTTACATTATTGTCATTCTCATTCTTCCCTTTGAAACCAACCGGCTAATTGTTCTAGGCGCATCCTTCCTGCTTGGTGCCTGCCTCGATTATTTTTACGACTCTTCGGGCATACACGCTTCGGCCTGCACCACCATGGGCTTTGCACGATATTATGTGCTTAAGTATGTTGCCCCCCGCGAGGGCTACGACGCCGGCGTAAAACCAACCATTGAGGACATGGGTCTTGAGTGGTTCTTGCGCTATGCGGGCACACTCATTCTCATTCATCATTTCTTTTTGTTTTACACCGAGCTGTTCCGCTTTTCCGAATTTTTCAGAACGCTGTTGCGGGTTATACTCAGTAGCCTGGGCACCTTTGGTTTTATTTACCTCATTCAACTGCTGTTTTATAACTCGAGCAAAAGAACATGAACAACAACATCCAGTTAGGCGAGCGAAAATTTATTATCGGGGGCTTCTTCTTTCTGGTGGCACTTATTTATATATGCCGCCTCTTTTATATTCAGATAGTTGACGACCGTTATTTACTGGCGGCGCAAAACAATGCTCTTCGACGGCAAACGGAATATCCTGTGCGTGGGTTTATTTTTGACCGCAATGGTAAACTGCTGGTTTACAACGAGCCCTCTTACGACCTCATGGTCATTCCGCGCGAAACAAAAGGCTGCGATACACTTTCGCTGTGCGATGTGCTTCAGATTACCAAAGCCGAATACCTTAAGCGAATGAAAAGGGCCTGCCAGGCACCCAACTCGCCGCGCAAGCAAAGTGTGTTCGAAAAACAAATGTCGGCGGCAACTTATGCTGCGCTACAGGAAAAAATTTACAGGTTCAAAGGATTTTTTGTTCAAAAGCGTACCGTTCGAAAATATCCGCGTCCCATTGCCGCGCACCTGCTTGGATACGTGGGTGAGGTAAGCAAGGAAAAGGCCGAAAAAGATCCGTATTACCACGAGGGCGATTACATTGGTATTACCGGCATTGAGCGCAGTTACGAAGAAGCGCTGCGCGGGCAAAAAGGCGTGCAGATTGCCTTAACCGATGTTCATAACCGTACCATTGGGCGTTATATGGACGGGCGTTACGATACCCTGGCCATTTCGGGCAAGCCCCTGTATTGCACCATTGATATGACCCTGCAGGAGTATGGTGAAAAACTAATGCAAGGCAAGAAGGGCGCGGTGGTGGCCCTTGAACCATCAACAGGCGAGATACTCGCGCTCATCTCAAGCCCCGGCTACGACCCTAACCTGCTGGTGGGAGGCAAAGAAAGAGCCCGCAATTTTACTGTGCTTTATCACGACTCCACGCTGCCGCTGTTTAACCGCGCACTACAGGCCATGTACCCTCCCGGCTCAACATTTAAACTCATTGATGCACTCATTGCCCAACACGATGGGGTGATTGGCCGGCACACCTCGTTTCCATGCGCGCGCGGCTATCCGCCCATGGGTGGTAAACCCAAATGCCATCCGCACGCGCCGGTTGATCTGGTAGGTTCCGTTGCACAGTCATGTAACTCTTATTACAGCTATGTGTTCAGGGAAATTACCGATCAAAAAAAGTATCCCAAATTTATTGATGGCTATAATCACTGGCGCGACATGGTGATGACCTTCGGTCCGGGCACGCACCTGGGTACCGATTTGCCTTACGACAAACCGGGTAATGTGCCCTCGGTGGAATATTACAACAAAGTGTTTGGTAAAAACGGCTGGCGCAGCAATACCATTGTGTCGCTGGGCATTGGCCAGGCCGAGTTGCTGCTGGTACCATTGCAAATGGCCAATGTGGTGGCCACCATTGCCAACAAAGGGTATTATTATGTGCCGCATTGCATAAAAGGTGTGGGTAGCGAAAAAACGGTTGACCCTAAATTCAAACAAAAACATTTTGTAGGTGTACAAAACCCCGAGTGCTACACCAATGTTATTGACGGTATGCAATTGTGTTTTGACGGGGGCACAGCATACGCCGAACGCATACCCGGTATTGTGGCCTGCGGAAAAACAGGCACCGCCGAAAACCCGCACGGTAAATCACACGCCGTATTTATGGCTTTTGCTCCGCGCGACAATCCAAAAATAGTGATTGCCTGCCTCGTTGAAAATGCAGGCTGGGGCGGTGTGTGGTCGGCTCCGGTGGTTAGCCTCATGATGGAAAAATACCTCACCGGAAAAGTCACCCGTCAGGCCGAAGAAAAACGAATCATGGCCGCCGACCTTATTCATGGAAAAAACCTTTTGTCAACCGAATTCCATTAATGGCAAGGAATAGCGAGAATAATGTTTTTTATGGGGTTGACAGGGTCACGGTCATCATCTACATCCTGCTGGTGATTATGGGCTGGCTCAATATTTATGCAGCGGTGTATAATGAAGAACATCAGAGCATTTTTGATACCTCACAAAAGTATGGCAAGCAACTTATCTGGATAGGCGGCGCTGCGGTAATCGCTTTCATTATTCTGATAATAGACGCCAACTTTTACACGGCCTTTGCATATGGCTTATACGCATTTTTATTGCTGGCCAACGTACTGGTTGTTTTTTTTGGCCGGGAAATTAAAGGAAGCAAATCGTGGTTTGGCCTGGGTGGCTTTGGTATTCAACCGGCCGAGTTTATGAAGTTTGCCGCCAATCTGGCCCTGGCTAAATTTTTAAGCAACCAAAATATTATTGTAAACCAGCAGTTCAGGCTTAAGCTGCGCGATCTTTTACAAAATTACAAAAACACCCTGTATGCGCTTTTCTTTATTATGGCGCCGCTCCTCATTATTAAGATTTTGCAGGACGAAACCGGGTTGGCCATTGTTTTTGTGGCCTTCATTATCGTTTTGTACCGCGAGGGGCTAAGTGTTAACTTCCTTATTTTCGGACTTCTGGCTGCCCTTTTGTTTGTGGTCGCACTGGTAGTCACACAAATCAGCAGCGTGCTCATTACGCTGGGAGTTATTGCCTTTTCATCTTTTCTTTTTATTCGTCGCAGCCGTCGCAATTTTATTATGGTTTCGTTAGTGTATGCACTGGCCGCTGGTGTGGTGCTTGGTACCAATTACGTTTACAATCATCTGGAGCCGCATCAAAAAATAAGGATTGATGTATTGCTGGGTCGGGGTACGGTTAATCTGAAGAAGGAAGGATACAATGTGAATCAGGCTAAAATTGCGATTGGCAGCGGTGGTTTTTTAGGTAAAGGTTATTTGCAGGGCACGCAAACCAAATATGATTTTGTGCCCGAGCAGGACACTGATTTTATTTTTTGCACAGTTGGGGAGGAGTGGGGCTTTGCCGGCAGCACCCTGGTTATTATGCTCGAGCTGTTTCTCATCCTGCGCCTCATTTTTCTGGCCGAACGCCAGCGTTCCGATTTTAGCCGTATTTACGGATACGGCGTGGCCGTGGTGCTGTTTTTTCACCTGGCGGTTAATGTTGGTATGACCATTGGCCTCATGCCCGTAATCGGTATTCCCTTACCATTTTTTAGTTACGGCGGCTCTTCCTTATGGTCCTTCACCATCCTTCTTTTTATTTTCATCAAGCTCGATGCCAACCGGCTGCTCATATTGCGTTAGGGTGTAATTTTAATTTTTAGTATTTGGGCGTGCCCCCCGAAAGCACAAAACTACGGCTCGTACCTTCGCCTTGTTTTGCAGCATCGGGGGTCGGGCTTTCCGCTCCAAGTCCTCGTTCCGCTGGCGCTTCACTGCGGGCTTTCCGCTGCAATCCCTCACGCAAATCCCGGCATATTAATAACGTTTAACGGTTCGCTTTTTAGAAGACAAATGTTTTCAGGCGCAGTGAGCGCAGAAAAAAATACATATTTTAAGTTAATTGCCGGCGGTAAAATCGAAAATAACCCTTGCCAGCTCTTCCGCCTGTATTGTTCCAAGCGGATGCGACCCCTCTATCAAATAGTGTTGCGCATGCGGCAGGGCCTGCATGGCGCCAAGGGTTTCGGCAAGGCTCACCATTTTATCGTTTTCAGCGCGGCCCAGCAGGGTTTTGTTTCGTATTTGCTCAAACACTTCCGGGTTCAGGAATTGCCTGGCCACAATCTCATCCATCATCGCCGCCGTTTTTGCCAGCAGCGTTTCCCAGTGTTGGCCATGGCTTTGCTGCAGCGCTTTGGCATAAGCCGGCGATTTTTGCAAAATGGCTTCAGGATTCAGAAAGGTTTTTTCTTTTTCAAGGCCGGCGGCGGTCCAGTGCAGTTTGGTGCCAAGCGTAATAATGCGGCCGCTGTGCATGTTGTTTACAAAGGCATTATACAGTGCCACATAGCCGCCCATGCTATAACCAAAAACGGGGGCCCGCTGCAAATTTTTTTCGCCGAGCAGGTTGTGCAGTTCGCTTACAAACCGAGGCACGCCGAAATGTGCTGCAAAGGGGGTGCTGCCATGGCCCGAAAAGGTAAGCGTGTGGCACTTAAAACCGGCGCTGCCGAGTGCTTTGGCCAACGGTTCCAGATCGTGGCTACTGCCAAGGGCTCCGTGCAGTAATACAATGTCGCGGGGATGCTTCATGAATTTTAATCCAGTTTTTTTACCTCAATGCTTTTTAAACATTTTACGTAGCGGCGTCCGCTCTTAAGGTCGCCTGTGGCAATAAAGGCAATGCGCTGGTCCATGGTTTGAAGGTTTTTTCCGGCGGCTTCGGTCAGAATAAAAAAGTGATTTCCCGCTTCGGTGTTGTATAATTCGTTCCAGGAAATTACAATGCGGTAGCCGTCGCTGGCGGTGAGCACAAAATAAAACTCGTTCAGTTCTTTGGGTTTGTCGTACGCCAGGCCAATACTGTGCAACAAGGTTTTAAGGGCAATACCCTTCAGGCCGGTTAAGGTGTCTTTGGCCTCGCCTTTGTGATTATAAATTACCTGATCGGGGATGGAACTTTGCGTCATTTGCAAGATAGCACTTATGGAGAACGCGCTGCGGTTGTTTATTTTGCCGCTCACATAAATGGTATCGGTTGGTTTTATGTTGCGCTGAGCCGGCATGGCGCAGGGCAGGGCCAGCAGAAGGCTGAGTGTGAGTTTGAACAGGGGGCGTATCATGTTTGTAACCGTAAGGTATATAAAGATATTACGAAAACCAACGTGATTGTAAGTTGTTTTTACAGGCTTTGTTAAAGATTAGGGGATTTGAACTTTGCGGGTAAGTTTTTGCGCAAGGTTGCTCGTGCACTTTAAATTTATTTCATCCGAGCGCATGATAGCAGTATCCTGCAAGGCAATGGTTATGTTTCAAACCAGGCAATTGCTTTGTTATCTTCAAATCGTAAAGAGCAACAATAGTCATGATGTTTGTCGTAAAATGTATCCATCTGTCCATGTATTAACTCCGGTGTGTCTTCAAATAGCATACAATCATAGTGAGTACCAACATACCTTTGAAAATCTTTATGTACCCCCCATTCTTTTTTTAATTGCTCATCGGTTAACTCAACAACAGCATATCTTCGGTACCAATCTCCTTTTTTCCAATTTTCGTTTTCACATATCATTTCGAACCAATAATATTTACATTCAAATAACAGCATTCCGGATAATGCGCCGTCATAATAATCAGAGATCCATGCATAGCTATATTCGCTTTCAGTTAGGCGTTTAAGTTCCGGAGATGGGTGGCTATTTTTTAGGGTTTTAAGAGTCATGTATGTTGCCCGCGCTTGCTAGTCTATACTCTACGAAGGATCAACGACGCACCAGATGCACCAATCAAAACTATTGGATGTAGTAGAAA
>CALMNJ010000572.1 GCA_937868675.1 uncultured Bacteroidota bacterium
CTGAACCTCACTGGCTGAATACATTTTAAGCCCGGATTCGTCAATCAGCTTCTTGGCCAGATCGGCGTTTGTTCCCTGAAGCCGCACGATAATTGGCACTTCAATTGTACCCATATTCCGGTATGCATCCACAATTCCCTGCGCCACACGGTCGCAACGCACAATTCCTCCAAAGATATTTACCAATATGCCCTTTACATTTTTGTCCTTTAAAATGATCCTGAATGCCTTTTCAACCCTTTCTGCGTTGGCTGTTCCGCCTACATCCAGAAAGTTAGCCGGCTCGCCGCCACTCAGTTTAATGAGGTCCATGGTTGCCATAGCCAATCCGGCCCCGTTTACCATGCAGCCCACGTTACCATCGAGTTTTACATAATTTAGTTCGGCGTTTTTGGCCTCTACGTCTGTAGGGTCTTCTTCGCTAATATCACGCATGGCCTCGTATTCAGGATGTCTGAAAAGTCCGTTGCCATCGAAGGTAACTTTGCTGTCAACTGCAATTATTTTATCGTCGCTTGTTTTTAGTACCGGATTAATCTCAAACAGCGAAGCGTCAATGGTTTCATAGGCCTTATAAAGGGCAGTAACAAATTTTACCATTTCCTTAAAGGCATTACCGCTGAGGCCCAGATTAAAGGCAATTTTTCGGGCCTGAAAGGCCTGAAGCCCCACGCGCGGATCAACTTCTTCCTTCCATATTTTTTGAGGAGTATGCTCCGCCACATGTTCAATGTCCATGCCCCCTTCAGTGCTATAAACAAACGTGTTGCGTCCTTTGGCTCTATCGAGCAGCACGCTCATGTAAAACTCTTTGGTCTGCGAGGCGCCCGGATAATATACATCCTGCGCAATTAGCACTTTATGAACTTTTTTTCCTTTGGCCCCGGTTTGCGGTGTCACCAGATTCATTCCAATGATCTGACTTGCCTTTTCTTTTACCTCATCCAGGTTTTTGGCCAGCTTTACACCACCTCCCTTGCCCCTTCCTCCGGCATGTATCTGAGCTTTTACAACCACCCAGTCGCTGTTATACTTTACCTTTAGTTCTTTTGCTGCCTCAACTGCCTGATCCGGGGTTTCGGCTACAATGCCCTCCTGTATGGCTACTCCAAAGCTTTTTAGTATGCTTTTACCTTGGTATTCGTGAATGTTCATATATTATTTTAAGTGTTCCAAATGTAAGGTTTTATTTGAAATCCATAAATGAAAAACCCGGCCTGAGCCGGGTTTTTACAAGTGTTTTAAAGCGTTCGGTTAAACCATTACCTCACCAGATTGATATTGCCTTTTTGTTCGTAATTATTGCCATCTGAACCTGTAGCTTTAAGAGTGTAATAATATGTTCCTTCAGAACACTCTTTACCATATTGGTTTTTGCCATCCCACAACACATTGCCGGTTCCGCTTTCAAGCTCATACACCAAATGCCCCCAACGATCAAATATCTTCATACTAATGTTGGTGAGATTGGTAGTGTGCAGGTAGAATACATCATTGGCATTGTCGCCATTTGGCGTAAAGATATTAGGCACTTCCAGTCGCGAAGGTGCCTCCACCGTAATAACTTTTATTACCGTATCCAGGCATGGATTTTTTGTTATGAAAGCCCACACAGTATATGTGCCGGGGAATTTGAAAGTGGTTTTTGCCGGCACACTCACATCCGTAGTGGTAAGCGAAGTACCGTTGCCAAAACTCCACACAGTAGTGATACTATTGGTTTGGTTATTAGCCGAAAACGAGTTATTGATAAAATTAACGTCGAGTGGTGCATAACCGAAATCTTTATCAACTGCAATGGCACCGGTTAATTTACCCTGATCCACAAATATAACGGTGTCTGTAGCGCATCCATTGCCTGCATCGGTCACAGTAACACTGTAATTGCCTTTAACTGCAGCAGTAAAGGTTTGAATGTTCGTTGTTCCACTGAGTGCGCCTGCAGGGGGAGTCCAGGTATAAGTAGCGTTAGCTATTGAAGGGCTTGGTATTACCCGCAGTGTATAACCCTTAGCGCCACAATCTATTTGAGGAACGGTGGTTTCGCTAAAAGTTAACTTTGGATAAATGCGCCCTTCAAATAAAGCAATTGTTCCTGAATTGGTACATCCGTTATTGAGGTCCTTACCTATCAGCGTGTAAGTACCTACC
>CALMNJ010000573.1 GCA_937868675.1 uncultured Bacteroidota bacterium
TGGTTTAGCGGAGCTTACCAGCGCGAGAGTGATGATTACGACAATGATCACTGGGCATTGAAATCCTGGATGGTGCGCGCCAACAATCAATTATATTACGACTGGTTTAAACAAATACGGGTAAACGGTTTTGTGATTGGTAAAGAGGATTACATTTTTAGTGAGAGTTATATTTTTTCAGCGTTTGGTGACGACCTTATGAAAGAGGAGAAAGTACGCACACTTCTCGAAAAAGCTAAGGTAATACAGGATACACTTGATAAAAAGGGCATTAAGTTACTGCTGGTTTATGCGCCAGGTAAAGGTGAGTATTGTAAAGAATTTGTTCAGGATAAATATGTTCACCCTGTAAATCAAACCAATCACGATTTGTACATTAAATACACCAAACAATTAGGGCTTAATCATTTGGATATATACGATTGGTTTAATAAGCTGAAGTCCGGTACACCGTATCCATTATTCCCAAAGTTTGGGCACCACTGGAGTTATTATGGCGCCTGCCTGGCTTCCGATACCATTATTAAACACATCGAAGAACTAACGGGCCGCGACCTGCCGGCATTAGGCTGGAATAACGTGGATGTGGTTGACAGTTCGCGCAGCCGCGATGCGGATGTACTGAAAAGTATGAATTTGCTCACTCCCCCTTCTCAGAACATGAAACTGGCTTATCCCAATTTGCTTTTTGAAACCGACAGCACCAAAAACACCACGCGGGTGCTTACAGTATCCGACAGTTACTGGTACGATCAGGTTTACATGGGCATTCCGGCCAACTGTTTTGCCGGCGGGCAATTCTGGTACTATTACAACAAAGTAATTCCTTCGCCGCGACAAGGTGAGAAGGTAGAAGTTTGGCAGCTTGACCTTAAAAAGGAAATTGAAAGTAACAAAGTAATCATGCTGCTTTATTCGGATGGTAACCTGCCAACGTTTGGCAACGCATTTATACCTGATGTATATGAACTTTATACTTCGCCCAAAACCTATAATGAACGCTATAACCGCAATTTGCAACTCCTTACATACGCCAAGCAGGTGCGTGAAAGTCCGGTGTTGCTTAAAAAAGCAACAGTTGCCAGCAGCGAGCAGGGTATAAGCCTCGATAGCGCTATTAAAGCTGAAGCTTCTAATATGATGGGAAGATGAGGAGCCGGATAAAAATAAGCAGAGAACAAACAAAATATTAAACAATGAACAACTGGATAATACTATGGTAAAAAAGCTACTTTTTGTATTTATACTTGCTTCGGTAACAGCTCGTGCCGACGAAGGTATGTGGATGCCTCAACTGATAGAGGCACTCAATATTTCTGATATGAAGAAGAACGGATTTAAACTCTCGGCAAGTCAGATATACAGTATAAACAAAACCAGTATGAAGGACGCTGTAGCTATATTTGGCGGTGGCTGTACGGCCGAGCTTATTTCAACAAAAGGGCTTTTACTCACCAATCATCATTGTGGCTTTTCTTCAATAGCTGCCTTAAGTACGGTTGAAAAGGATTATCTCAAAAACGGGTATTTTGCCATGAATGCCTCTGAGGAGCTTCCCTGCAAAGGACTTACAGTTACCTTTATTAAAAGAATTGAAGATGTAACCATCCGCGTTCTGCAAAATATAAAAGCAGGCCAGTCTGAATTACAAAAAGATTCCATTATGCAGGCCGCAATCAAAGAAATTGAAATGGGAGCGAAAAAAGACAACCACTTTGATGCGTTTGTAAGACCGTTTTATTATGGTAACGAGTATTACCTGTTTGTAACCGAGGTGTTTAAAGATATTCGTCTGGTGGGCACGCCGCCCGAAAGTATTGGTAAATTTGGCGGCGAAACCGACAACTGGGTTTGGCCCAGGCATAATGCCGATTTCAGTATGTTCAGGATTTATGCGGGGAAGGATAATAAACCTGCTGATTACAATAAAGACAACACACCTTATACCCCGGCATATTCATTCCCCATTTCATTAAAAGAAGTTCAGAAAGGCGATTTTACCATGGTTTATGGCTTTCCGGGACGCACCCAGGAATACCTCACGTCTTACGCAGTTGATTTACTCATGAATCAGCAGGACCCTATCCGTGTTATGCTCCGCGAAAAACGCCTGGCAGTAATGGAAGCCGATATGAAAAAAAATGATACCCTGCGTCTCATGTACACCAATCGCTATGCAGGCGTGGCCAACGCCTATAAAAAATGGAGCGGGGAAATGCAGGGACTTAAAAAGACTGAAGCCGTTACAAAAAAGAAAAAGTTTGAAGAGGATTTTCTGAAGCTGGTTTCAGTAGATGCTGCAAAAAAAGAAAAGTACACCAGTCTGTTGAGTCAGTTTGAAAAAACGTATAAAGATTATGCGCCATTAAGCCGACAGTATGATTATTATACCGAATGCCTGTGGGGAGTTGATGGTTTCAGAATGGCCGCACCACTCGCCAATGTGATAACCGAACTTCGTAAAAAACAGGCTGGCAAAGAAAGTCGTTTTGCACATGTTTTTAAGGAGTCAATGCCTACGTTGCCATTCAAAAATTACAACAAGGAAACGGATCGTAAATTATGCAAGGCCATGCTCGAGATTTACAAACGCGATGTTGAACGCAGTTTGATGCCACCCTATCTTGATTCTTTGTTTGAAACGTATAAAGGCAATGTTTCGGCGCTGTGCGATGATCTTTATAATAATTCTGTTTTGGTTGACAATGTAAAGGCAATGGAGGCGTTTTCGGGTTTTGAAGCCAATGTTTCGCGTATCGAAAACGATCCCATGTACAAACTTGCTGTGGCCATTAACAGGCACTACCAGCGGGCGGTGATACCGCAGGTAACTTATTATGAAAAACAAATTACACAGTTGCAAAAGGAATATATGCAGGGACTTAAGGATAATATTAAAGACAAAAAATTTTATCCCGATGCCAATGGAACCCTGCGTGTTTCGTTTGGTAAGGTGACCGACTATAAGGGTAAAGACGGCGTGGAATTTGGACACTATACTACGCTTGACGGACTTGTTGAAAAAAATGCAACAGGTGAAGATGATTTTTATGCGCCGCAACGATTGCTTGATTTGCATGCAAAAAGAGACTACGGACAATACGCTGGCAAAGATGGCAGGCTGCATACCGCCTTTATCGGAGCCAACCACACAACGGGTGGTAACAGTGGTAGCCCCGTGTTAAATGCAAAGGGTGAACTTATCGGTACTAATTTTGATCGTAACTGGGAAGGTACCATGAGCGACATTATGTACAACCCCGCCTTTTGCCGCAATATTATTTTAGATATTCACTTTACCCTTTGGGTGGTTGACAGATATGCCGGTGCAGGCTATCTGCTTAAAGAAATGAAGATTACAAAATAACAGGCAACGTTTTAGAATATCATAAAAAACTTAGTTCAGTGAAACCGGCGATCAGTGAATAAAAAACTCAAGCGTGTTGGTTGACAGATCATTATAACACGTGATAACCACTCATAATTTGTTAAATAAAAAATCCCGCAGTGTTTGCTGCGGGACTCATTATAAAAATTAAGTTTTAGTTTACTTTTAAAAGCTCTACTTCAAAAATGAGGTCGCTTTTTGGAGGGATAGCGCCGGGGTAACCCTGCTCGCCATAGGCCAGTGTGTAAGGAATGTAAAAAGTGGTTTTTCCTCCTTCTTTCATAAGTTGCAAACCCTCAGTCCAACCTGGAATTACCTGATTAAGACCAAAAGTGGCAGGCTGACCACGTTGCACGCTACTGTCAAATACTTTACCGTCGAGAAATTTTCCGGTGTAATGTACAGTAACCTGATCCGTTGCTTGTGGTGATTTTCCGGTGCCGTCAACTTGTGTGAGGTAGCGTAAACCGCTTGGGGTGCTTTGGGCTCCGGCAAACATTTTATCAACCATGTCTTTTTGCACTTTAAGTTTGGCAATTTGTTTGGCCTCAAATCCTTTCACTTCAGAATCAAATATGGTTGCGGCATTAAAGGCCTCAGCATCTTTACCTTTGCGAAGGATGGTGATTTTGCGAATGCTGTCGTTACCGGCAATTTTGTTTACCACGTCCTGTCCATCAACCACATGGCCAAACACGGTGTGTTTACCATCCAGCCATGGAGTTGCAACATGGGTAATAAAAAACTGTGAACCGTTGGTGCCAGGGCCTGCATTGGCCATACTTAAAATACCTGGTCCGGTATGTTTCAGCGTGGTATCAATTTCGTCGGGGAACTTGTAGCCAGGATCGCCGGTACCAGTGCCTAACGGGCAACCGCCCTGTATCATAAAGTTTGGAATAACGCGGTGAAATTTAAGTCCGTCGTAGTAAGGTACACCTTCGCCTTTGGCGCTGTTTTTTATGCTGCCTTCGCTTAATCCTACAAAATTAGCCACCGTCATGGGGGTTTTTTTGTATTCAAGGGCTGTGATAATGTTGCCTTTGTTAGTTTCAAATTTGGCGTACATGCCATCTGGTTGTTTGCTCAAAAATTCTTTGTCCATTTTACTTAATTTCTGTTTCTGGTTTTTGTTTTGCTGGGCTGCGGCTCCAAAAGCCAATAGCACGAGGGCCTGGGTGTAAATAAGCAGCTTTTTCATGTTGATTTGTATTATGTGTTGTGGTTACTTGTTTTGAGGAGGCATGGTATTGCCGCCAGCCTGCACAGCTTGTATATCAATAAGTTCTACTTCAAAGTACATGGGGGTAAAGGGAGGAATGTCACCACGGCCCTGAGGACCATATCCTATAGAAGAGGGGACTAGCAGGTTGGCTTTACCACCCTTTTTCATAAGTTGCAAGGCTTCGGTCCAGCCCGGAATAACCTGTGTTAACGCAAATTCAGCGGGCTGACCACGTTGCACTGAGCTGTCAAAGATGCGTCCATCCAGAAATCTACCTGTATAGTGCACTTTCACAAAATCACTTGCCGATGGGCTGGGGCCCGTTCCTTTTTTGGTTTCGATATAATATAGGCCACTGGCGGTTGGCTTAACCGTTATTTTCTTTTCAGCTATAAATTTTTCCAGATCACCCTGCTCACGCCCCTGCATTTCACGCATCATGGCTTCGCGTTCGGCCATTTCTTTCTGACGCATTTTTTCAACTTCAGCCGATGGAACCACATCTTTAACAACAAAAATGCCTTTCAGATAATCACCAGGTTTAAACCCTTTAGGAAGTTCGTTGGCTCCAACATTTTTAAGAAAAAAAGAGTCTGCCGAAATAATGAATGCGGCGCTGTCACCTTTGTTCATCATCAGCATTCCGTCTTCAAAGCTGCCTTTAAATGCGATTTTATCAAGGATGTGTTTGGTATAGCCCGATCCTTCACGGCTTACCCGCTTTGATTCCATTATTACCGAATCGTTGCTTTGTTTGCTGATGCGATACCCGATGGTTACAAGATCGCCTTTTTGAACTTTTTGAGCTTTTTCATCGTGATTGAAAAACTGGTAATAAAGTCCGGTTTCAGAAGTGGTGAAGCCTTCAAATTTGCCCCTGTCACAGGATGCTAGGCCTACCAACGCCGCCCCACCCATTAAAATTGTGTTCTTGATGTTCATTTTTTTGTGGCTGTATGCAGCCGTTTTTATTCTTTGGTTGTTATTTCGTAAAGCAAGGGTGTAAATGGTGGAACCGAACCATCGGAGCTGCCTTTATCACCAAATGCGAGCCGTGAAGGTAATACAATTTTTGCATTCTGCCCCGCTTTCAGCCGTCCAATAACATAATTTATCCCTTTCAAAACCTGATCTGGAGTACCGTAAACAAATTCAAATCCGGTGGGCGATTGTTCCAGTAAACGGCCATTTAAAAAGTAGCCTTTGTAGCTCAGTTTTACCATGTCACCCGGCATAATAAGGGGAGAGGCAGAGTCGGGGCGGTTAACCCAGTAAAAACCGAGCGAATCGCGGGCTTCCTGCACATTTTCTCGCGATCCAAAAAAAGCAATAAGGCGTCCCGTTTCACGCATTTCGTAGTCGGTACGCACTTTTAAATATTCAATTTCGTTGGGCAACTCCACAATCTTAAACAACACTTTTACCACCGAATCGTTACGGCAAAAAAAAGGCACAGGCGAATTGAATTGTTGGGTAAAAAATGTTTTCGTGTTAATGAGCGTACAAACGCTATCATGCAAGGCAAAACGCGACACACATTTATCCAGAAGGCGATCATGTACCGAGATGCTCCGTTTTACAAAATACTGGTCGGACAAGTTATTATAGCTGTCCCAGAAAACCGAGTCGGAAAGGGTGGAAAAGCTTACACTGATGCGAGCCACTGCCCACCTGGTTTTGTTTAATCCTTTCTCATCAAACGACAGAATTTTGTAATAATAGCCGGCATCCTCTTTTTTAAATTCCGCATGCGGTTTCCGTGGTCCGCAGCTGTTGATGCAACACATTATCATTGCAACAATAAAATATTTTATAATCTGCCTTGTGATAGTTGATAAATATAATGAGGATTGGTATTGCAACGCTCAATAGTTATAAAAACAAAGCCCCCGTTTTTTAACGGAGGCTTTGCTCATTATGGTTTGTAATACAGATTATTACATCATGCCGCCCATACCGCCCATGTCGCCACCGGCCGGCATTGCAGGTTTTTCTTCTTTTTTCTCGGCCAGAACGCAATCGGTGGTAAGCAGCATAGCTGCAACGGATGCTGCATTTTCCAATGCTACGCGGCTTACTTTTGTTGGATCAATTACACCGGCTTTAAGAAGATTCTCGAAGTTTTCGGTGCGGGCATTGAATCCAAAATCGTCTTTGCCTTCTTTTACTTTTTGAACCACGATTGAGCCTTCGAGTCCGCAGTTTGCGCAGATTTGACGCAGAGGCTCCTCAATGGCGCGCTTTACAATGGCAATACCAGTGTTCTCGTCTTCGTTTCCACCCTTCAACTTTTCGAGGGCAGGAATGGCACGGATATAAGCTGTTCCTCCACCAGGCACAATGCCTTCCTCAACGGCTGCGCGGGTTGCAGCAAGCGCATCATCAACACGGTCTTTTTTCTCTTTCATTTCAACTTCGCTGGCTGCACCAACATACAGTACAGCTACTCCACCTGCTAGTTTGGCAAGGCGTTCCTGAAGTTTTTCTTTATCGTAATCGGAAGTAGTGCTTTCAATTTGTGCTTTAATCTGATTTACACGACCTGTGATTTCCGATTTTTTGCCAGCACCATTTACAATGGTAGTATTGTCTTTATCAACGGTAATTTTCTCTGCGCGACCCAGATCAGAAAGCTGAGCGTCTTCGAGTTTACGGCCCTGTTCTTCGCTGATGAATGTACCGCCGGTTAAAATCGCGATATCTTCAAGCATGGCTTTACGGCGATCGCCAAAGCCGGGAGCTTTTACAGCACATATTTTAAGGTTGGCACGCAGGCGGTTTACCACCAGTGTTTGCAGTGCTTCACCATCAAGGTCTTCGGCAATAATAAGAAGTGGTTTACCGGTTTGAACTGCTTTTTCAAGAATAGGCAGCAATTCTTTCATGGCCGAAATTTTCTTTTCGTATATCAGCACGTATGGATTTTCCATCACGGCTTCCATTTTATCAATGTTGGTTACAAAGTAAGCCGAAGTATAACCGCGGTCAAACTGCATGCCTTCCACAACTTCCACAGTGGTTTCGGTACCTTTGGCTTCTTCAACGGTAATAACACCTTCTTTTTTAACCTTGCCCATGGCTTCGGCAATCAATTTTCCTATAGCGTTATCGTTGTTGGCCGAAATGGTGGCCACCTGTTCAATTTTTTTGTTATCGTTACCAATGGTTTGCGACTGTTTTTGGAGTTGCTCTACCACTACGCTCACCGCTTTGTCAATACCACGTTTAAGGTCCATCGGATTGGCGCCCGCAGCAACGTTTTTAAGACCGGCCGTTACAATGGCCTGACCCAATACGGTGGCGGTGGTTGTCCCATCACCGGCCACATCGGCTGTTTTGCTGGCGACTTCTTTCAGTAATTGGGCCCCCATGTTTTCAACGGGGTGGCTCAATTCAATCTCTTTCGCAACGGTAACACCGTCTTTGGTAATAGAAGGAGAGCCGAATTTTTTATCAATAATTACATTACGTCCTTTAGGACCGAGGGTTACTTTTACCGCATTAGCCAGGGCGTCAACGCCGCGTTTCAATGCATCGCGGGCTTCAATGTTAAAGGTTATATCTTTTGCCATAATTTTATATAATTAATCTTGTTTTGTGTGCGTGATTTAGTATTAAGGTGCCAGTAATTAAATGATGGCATAAATATCGCTTTCGCGCATTATGAGGTACTCCTTGCCTTCAAACTGAAGTTCGGTACCTGCGTATTTTCCATAAAGCACTGTATCGCCAACTTTTACAGTCATAGGCTCATCAGGCTTTCCTTTGCCAACTGCCACAATTTTTCCGCGCATCGGTTTTTCTTTGGCGGTGTCTGGAATAATGATTCCTCCTGCTGTTTTGGTTTCGGCCGGGGCCGGTTCTACAAGCACCCTGTCGGCCAGTGGTTGTACGTTTAGTTTAGCCATATCGGTATAAGTTTTGTTATTAAAAAATTTCCGCAAAGATATTGCATAAACCGTGCCGTGGCTTTTTTAGGTAAATTTTTCATAAACCAGGGTTAAATGCGTTAAAAATGACAGGGTTGGGGTGACAAGGTGGCAATTTACCGCAGACTGGTTTATTGCTTAACGCCGTCTTTAAAAATCACCACAAAAGCATCCAGACCCATACCTTTAATTTTATCACGCAAGGCAGAAGCTTCTTCGCGTGAGTTGCATTTGCCAGTATAGGCTTTATACTTTTCACCGTCTTTTATCACATCTACTTTGCCAATGGCGTTAAACTGTGATTTATCGGGTGGATTTACAAAAGAACCAACCTGAACCCTGTAAACGGTTCCTGAAAGGGACACGGCTCCGCTTTCCTTTTTTGGTAATTCAGGTTTTGATTTATGAGGCTTTTTTTCTGGTGATGGCGATTCTTCTTTAAAAATTGTTTGCAGTTTCTCTGCGTCTTTTTTGGCCTGACTTTCAGTGCCACCTTCTTCTATCACCACGGGCTCCGACTTTGTTTCGCTTTTGTTTTCCGATGCTGGTTTATTAGTGGGAGAAATGGAAGGGGTATTTTTAGCCTCTGCCAGTTTTTTCCGTTCTGCATCAAGGTTATAAACATTTTCAATTTCAACGGCATTATCTTCAAGTGACTTTGACAAGGTTAGAACTTTTGTGGCAACTTCCAGATCTTCCTCTGCTTTTTCTTTGTCCTTAGTTGCCTTTTCAATAGCCATCTTTTTATCTTCCGCTTCCGTTATATACTCTGCTTTTTTCAAGGCATCGTATGCATCGGAGAGTTTTTGCTCTGCCTTTCTTTTTTCAGCCTGCCCCAAGTCGCGTGCATCACGAGCGTCTTTTTTAATCTGATCAACCTGCTGAATTACTTCCTGAATATTACTTGATTTTGTTGAAATAGGCTTATACAAGCCTTTGGCATTTTTAGTGCCCTTGGTTATCGCATTTTGTTTTACTTTTTGTTCGTTCTCGATATCTGGTTTTATTTCTTTTGTTTTTACCACATCTTCGTTTTCAACGGTTTTTTTGGTTGTAACGGAGCCGGTACCTTCAACTGCCTGATTCAGTTTCTCCATTTCGGCCGCGTTTTCGCTCAAGGTTTTGGCAAGCACCAAAATGCGGTTTGCCATGGCCAGATCGGATTCGGCTTTATCCCTTGCAACCATTGCTTTTTCCAATGCTTTTTTACTTTCTGCTTCGTTAGTTATTGCTTTGGCTTTGGCCACCGATTCATCTGCTTCTTTCAGGTGTTGCAGAGCTAGCTGTTTTTCTTTTTCACCTACCTCAAGCGCTTCTTTGGAGTCTTTTTGCAATTGGTGTA
>CALMNJ010000574.1 GCA_937868675.1 uncultured Bacteroidota bacterium
TTAAAATTATAATAATTTGTTTAAACTCTTTTCAAAGGCCTCAATGGTCGTATCCAGATCCTGATACGTGTGGGCGCTGCTCACAAAACCTACCTCATAACCGCTGGGGCCCATGTAAACACCATGTTCCAGAAGGGCATGATATAAAACCCTGAAGTACTCCATGCTTTTCGGATCAATATCCCCGGCGGAGCGTATGTTTTGTTTATCGGTGAAAGCAATCCAGAAAACAGACCCGAGGCGAAACAGTTGAAACAATTTAAAGCGGTTCACTTTTTGGATGCCGGCGACAAGATAATCCGTTTTTTTGTCAAGGTCTTCATAAAATCCAGGCTTCAGGCATTCGCTCAACTGCACAATGCCAGCGGTCATGGCTACCGGATTACCGCTCAGGGTTCCGGCCTGATACACGTTGCCAAGCGGAGATACGCATTCCATTATTTGTTTGCTTGCGCCGTAAGCGCCAACCGGAAAACCACCGCCAATAATTTTTCCGTACGTAATAATATCGGGTTGGATATCATAATAACCTGCCGCACCGGTAAAGCCCAGCCTGAAGCCGCTGATAACTTCGTCAAACAATAAAAGCGAATGATGTTGCGTGCAAATGTTGCGTAAAAACTTAAGGAATTCGCTGCCCTGCAAAAGCAAGCCATTATTGGCCGGAACGGGCTCTATGATGACACAGGCAATCTCGTTTTTAAATTTTTCAAAAGCCTGTTCAACAGCCGCATTATTATTCAGTGGCACGGTGATGGTTTCTTCAACAAACGAAGCGGGTACGCCAGCGCTGCTTGAGTTTCCAAATGTAACCAGTCCGCTGCCTGCCTTAACCAGCAGGGAGTCAACATGGCCATGATAGCAGCCTTCGAATTTCAGTATCTTGTTGCGTCCGGTGTAACCGCGCGCCAGCCTGATGGCGC
The DNA here is from genome assembly GCA_937868675.1 of uncultured Bacteroidota bacterium. Taxonomy (GTDB): domain Bacteria; phylum Bacteroidota; class Bacteroidia; order B-17B0; family Aurantibacillaceae; genus Aurantibacillus. The sequence goes on from CALMNJ010000574.1 coordinate 924, forward strand.
TCATCACCGCTTCGGTGCCGCTGCTTACAAATCGGATCATGTTGATAAACCGGTTGTTTTGCAGAATCAGGCGTGCCAGTGCATTTTCGTGCTGATTGGGTGCGCCGAAGGATGTGCCGTTTCGCATGGTTGAATTCACGGCATCGAGAACGGCATCGTTGGCATGCCCGTGAATAAGCGGGCCCCAGCTACAGCAATAATCAATATATGTGTTTCCGTCGGCATCCCAGATACGTGACCCCTTGCCCCGTTCAATAAAAACAGGCGTGCCGCCTACACTCCGGAAGGCCCTTACCGGCGAATTAACACCGCCGGGAAAAAGTTGTTTGGCCTGTTCAAAAAGCTGAGCTGATTTGGTAGTATTCATAAATTCAAGTGCAAAAATAGCCATTTCCTGCGGTTCCGAGGATGATAAACAGGATCGTTAACCTTCTTCTATTTTCTCAAAAAAACAGGTGGCGCGAAACCGCTGAATTCATGATGTTTGAAGATTCCGTAGCTAATTGACTGATCTTTATCCTTTTTCCGGCAAGCCTTTCGCTCGTGGCATTTTATTATATTTACAAGGTTGAAACCGATTTTGGAAATACATGGTCTGAGCAAAAAATTCAGGATTCAGAAAACCGCTCAACCCTATCTCAGTCTCCGCGAAAGTGTATTTTCTTTCTTAAAGCCTTCGTCCCAAAAAGAAGAATTTTGGGCTCTGAGCGATGTCAGTATGGATGTAATGCCGGGCGATACAATAGGCATTGTTGGAAAGAACGGCGCCGGAAAATCAACGCTTTTAAAAATTCTCAGCAAAATCACGCCCCCCACAAAGGGCCGTATCGTTTCACGCGGGCGCATTGCCAGCCTTCTGGAAGTAGGCACAGGCTTTCATCCCGAACTTTCGGGCCGCGAAAATGTATTCTTAAACGGCAGCATTCTCGGAATGAAACGCAGCGAAATTCAGTCGAAGTTTGACGCCATTGTTGATTTTTCGGGGGTAGAAAAATTTATTGATACGCCTCTTAAACACTACAGCAGTGGGATGCAGTTAAGGCTCGCCTTTGCCGTGGCCGCGTTTCTTGAAAACGAAATTCTAATTATTGACGAGGTGCTCGCCGTTGGTGACAGCGAGTTTCAGAAAAAATGCCTCGGTAAAATGGAAGACATTACCAACACCGGGCGAACCATTTTATTTGTGAGCCACGACCTTACCGCAATAAGTAATCTTACACGCAAAGCGCTTTTTCTTAAACACGGACAAACAGTGCTTTTTGATAAAACGCACAAAGTGGTTGAACGTTATTTAAGCGAAAGCAACAGTGCCGAGAATGAGTTTGAGAAGGAAATAAACACAGCGAATTCGTGGCCTCAGGTAACTGAAGTAAGAATTGAGAGCAGCCTGCCAGGAAACGTTCACGAACACGGAAAGCCTTTTAAGATCACTGTGCGCTGCCATACACCCGAGTTGCCTTTGCATCCTACCTGGGTTTCGCTGCACATCACCGATTCAAAAGGACGTGGTGTGCTGCATGTAACCAAAGGCGGGAAAGATTTTTTAATTTGCAGCAAAGTGGGTGAAAGCAGTTTCAGTTGTTCCTTTCCATCACTTAAGCTCTATATGGGCAGGTATTTTATTAATCTGTATTTATCCGGACCACCAAACGCAGACGTGTATGAACGGCTGCAGGAAATAATTTCGTTTGATGTGGTAATGGACGGCAATAACCATGAGTTTGGATGGCTCCCCGATGCCTGTACATATTTAGAATATTCAACCTGGACAACACATGCTTAGTGCTTTCAGAGAATACAGGGCCAACATTAAAACAATTAAACAAATTAAAAAAAGATATTCTTTGAATTGATTTAAAGTCATAAGCATAGCGAAGCTATTGTCGAGGATAAAGAAAAATATGTTTAAGAATTGCAAAAGGTGAAAAAGAGATATAAAAGCTATAAATCAACA
>CALMNJ010000575.1 GCA_937868675.1 uncultured Bacteroidota bacterium
GTTGGTAACACCATTTGTCCATGAATAGTTTGGAGCACCGGTGGCAGTGAGCGTAACAGATTTACCTGCGCAAACGGAGTTACTGCTTGCACTAGCCGAAACAGTGGGCGCGCCAGAAAATACGGTAACGTTGGCAACCGCATTGGCCACACAACTTGCCGAATTGGTTACTGCGATCGAATAAGATGTGTTAGAAGTTGGATTTACTACGATGTTAGAAGCAGTTGAAGAGGAACCACCTGACCATGAATAGGTAACCGGACCGGTAAAGGCACTATTAGCCGTAAGGGTAGTGCTGTTACCGGTACAAACGCCCTGAGTTCCGCTCACAGAAGCGGTTGTAGGATAAACCAATACGGTTTGAGTAGCGCTACAGCCAAGAACCGGCGTAAACCTTACCGCTTCAACAGAGGCCGACCAAACAGCCGCATTCCTGCCCGGAACCGCAAAACCTACACTTCCACCAGAGTTTGATATGCCCATCGTCTCATTGTAGGTACTTGTTGGAATTGGCTTAGTATTGGTATGAATTTCGATAATGTTTGAACCTTCAGCCAGCCTGATTTGCTGTATAATAGGACAGCAGTAGCTACCTCCGTTATAGTGGGCAATGCCGTTATAGTTCACGCACAAGGTACGGTTGGGCGCAGTTCCAATGGTTGCATAAGAAATGGTACCACCGTTTGGCGGATACAGGTCATTCCAGTCACAAGCTATAAGATTATCAGGGGTTGTGTTGTTTGGTAAAGACTGACCAGAGCAGCAGCCATTACCTGCACCTGAGTTAAATGTGATAAAGCCATTACTGCTAATGTAAAAGGTCGTATAGGCATTGCAGAAAAAGGTGAAGGTAAAGCCGATTGGCAAGCCGCCGCTTAATTGGTCGTCACTTAAGCTAACCGAGTTTTCAAGGTTGGTGGTATTCACAATACTGTAAGTTGGACTATTGTCGCCAACAACTGTGTTTGTTGTTAACACATAACTATTGGTACACGCGCCGTAGTTGTAAGTAAGCGTTTTAGTTCCTGGGCCGGCAAGTGCCGGAAAAAACGTTGAGTTAATCATTCCCGGGCCAGTGAAAAAACCACCCGCAGGCGAGGCGGTTAAAGTTGACCCGGAAGCATTACCACAAAATCCGCCGGAAGCAATTCCGCTGATTGTGGCCGTTGTACATTGGGCGCTGGTTTCAAATATCCACAATGCGGCTAATAAGGTGCCGAATGTTTTGATTAAAGTAGAACTTATTTTCATGGCTTTAAATATTAATTAACTCAGTAAATGTAGTGTAATTTCCTTTATTCCTGTGCAATAAGCGTTAATTTTTGTCACCAGGAGCTAAATCATTCAGGTGATAAAAAAAGTGGGCGGCACCTTTGAGTGCCGCCCGCCTTCAGTTTAAGTAAGGATGATAAATTATTCAATGATCAGTTTGTGGGCTTTTCCGGCTCCCACGCTGTCTTTTACAAAATAAACACCAGATGCTAATCCGGTTACCTTCGAAGAATAATTGTTTTCACTGTTAAGCTCTACAGAACGTACTTGCTGGCCATTCACCGCGAAAATCTGAACATTCAGGGCGCTCTGAGCAGTTAACGTGATTTCGCCTGACGAAGGATTGGGGAACATGCTAAATACATTTTCCAGGCTGTTATCGGCCAGGCCAACACAACCGTTAACTTTTACGGTAACCGTCGAAGTACCTATACAACCATTGTTGTCGGTGCCGGTAACACTCATTATGTAATTGGTTATCAACGAAGGCGTAAGCACAAAGCTGGCAGTGCTGGCTGTAGTGCTCCAGCTATAAGAATTAGCTCCGCTTGCACTGATTGTCACATTTTCACCCTTGCACATAACCGTTCTGTCGGCTGTTGCAGTTACTGTAGGATTAGGATTAACCAAAACCTGGAATACAGCAGAATTTGAACAGGTAACATTAAGTGTTGTACTGGTTATTTCTACAGTAAAGGTAGTTGTAACCGAAGGAGAAATGGTAATACCCTGGAATGGCAGATTAATAGGCAGCCAGTTGTAAGTATCGGCACCACCTGACGCAGTTAATGTAGCCGCATTGCCGGAACATACTGCAGTATTACCGGTAATGCTTACGGTTGGATTGAAAACATCTACATTAACAACACCACTGCTGATACAACCATTGGCGCTGCTGCCGGAAACCGTGTAACTGGTTGACTGACCTGGCGTTACTGCAATCGTATTTGTGTTTGCAGAAGCCCATGTATATGTATTGGCTCCCGAAGCTGTAAGTGTTGAACTTCCGCCAAGACAAATCAGCGAATTTGAGGCCGTTGCCGTAATGGTTGGTGAAGGGCTCACTACTACAATTTGCTGAGCGCTTGAGGTACACCCGAAAGAGTTACTGCCAACTACCATATAAGATAAAGATGAAGACGGTGAAACTGTAATAGTAGCTCCAGAGAGATTACCAGGCGTCCAAACATAGTTAGTGCCTCCGGTAGCGGTAAGTGTTGCAACATAACCCACGCAAAGGTTGGTAGATGAAGAAGTTGCCTGAATGGTAGGTATTGGATTAACGTTAATCGTGACATAACCCAAACCCGTACATGTACCGTCAGAAGCCGTAACCGTGTAAACCGTGGTTACCGTAGGGGATGGCAACACCGTGGCGCCGAACATGCTCGAAGGCTGCCATTGGTAATTGGTGGCTGTGGCCGATGCCATCAGTGTAGCTTGCGAGCCTGCACAAACAACCGTTGAAGGGGCTGATGTGGTAACCTGCAGAGGCGCCACCGTAACACTTTGAGTAACTGTGCTGGTGCCGCAGGCATTTGCGCCCACCACCGAATAAACCGTGCTTGCAGTTGGCATTAAAGTACCTCCGGTGCCTGAAAGCGTACTATTGGTCCATGAATACGAAAGCGCTCCGGAAACACTGAGTGAAAGGGTTTGGCCAACACACAGGGTATTAGAAGACGAAGTAACGGTCATTGTTGGAGGACCTGGATTTACACCAAGTGTGAATACAACAGATGAAACACAATTAAAAGCGTTTGTTCCCTGCACCGTGTAAACTGTGTTTGATGTTGGATTAACCGTTTGGCTTGCGGTTTGAACCGAGTTGTTCCAGGTGTAAGTGCTAACACCGCTTGCCTGAAGTGTGGCAGTGCTGCCTGAGCAAAGAACAGTAGGGGATGAAATAGCCGAAACGCCTGGACCCATATAGTTATAGGTAAACGTTATGGCACCGTTGCCGGAAGCTGATGCTACCTGAAAAACAGGAGAACTCACAACGTTTGCATCGGCATACGAAGCACCGCCGCCGCCGCCGCCGTTGCAGCCGCCAGATCCGGACATGCCACCAGAGCCGCCGTAGTATCCGCCGCCGCCGCCGCCGCCGCCATTACAAAAGGTGGCACCGGTATAACTACCACCGTAGCCGCCAAAACCCAAACCGCCAGGACCACCAAAGTCGCCTGTTGATGAGCCCGCCTGACCGCCGCCACTGGACAATCCGCCGCCAGCACCGCCTGTGCCATAAGAGGGTGCAGTACCGCCTGCGCAACCGCCGGAAGTACCTGCGGCACAGCCACTGGCTCCGCCGCCGCCAACACCAAGTGGTGTGGTGCATGAAGAACCGCCGCCGCCGTTACCAGGGGTAGCACCGTAACTTGTGCTTCCGCCCGATCCGCCACCACCTGCTGCCACTAAAACACGGGCGGTCACGGTATTCGAACCCACGCGGATGTCGCTTCCGCCGCCGCCGCCGCCGCCAGTAGAGGCTGGAGATGTGCCGCCAACGCCGCCGCCGTTGAATCCGGCTGTGGGCATTCCGCCAGCGCCGCCAACGTTAATATAAAGTACCTGACCGGGGGTTACAGTGAGCACACCATTTACCTGACCAGCCTGTCCACCCGTGTACCCGGAGGTTCCACCCTGGCCGCCTCTTGCCGAAACGGTAATGGAGGTTACACACGCCG
>CALMNJ010000576.1 GCA_937868675.1 uncultured Bacteroidota bacterium
CCTCCTTTAATCACATACAGGTCGGGCATTTCCGAGGCGATCGTAATTTCACGCTGATGCACCACCTTGTCGGGGCCCACCACAAACACGTATTTTTTTTCAAGTATTTCGAAGGTTGCTTTCTGAGGGATAATGAGCGCATTTTTAAGCGGAATGGTCATTTGAACATTGCCTGTTTCACCATGTCGCATAAGTGCGTCGGGATTAGGAAAAGTAGCCCTGAAAGCAATATTTCCGGTTTCATTATTAAAGTCGGCCTCGATGGTTTCAACCAAACCCGGATATTTAAACTGCTGGTTATTGGCCATCAACAGATTCACCTTAAGAATACTATCTTTTTTTTCATGCTGTTTGAAGTTCAGATATTCGGCCTCCGGGACATTGAAATACACCCACATTTTGCTGTTGTCTGATAGCGTGGTCAGCAAATCGCCCTCATTAATCAAACTCCCCAACCTTACATAAAAGTGATCCATAATGCCGTCAAAGGGTGCTTTTATTTCGGTAAACTGCAGGTGTGTTTGCGCCAGTGCGAGTTCGGCTTTCGCTTTATCCAGTTTGGCTTTTGAAAGCGCCAGTTCGTTTGGTGAAACCACATTGCGGTCTGACAGCTGCTTGGTATTCTGATACTCAATTTCAGCAAAATTAGCCTCAGCCTGGGCCTTCTGTAATTCGGCTTCATAAATCATTGGCATGATCTGGAACATCATCTGGCCCTGTTTTACAGTCTGGCCTTCGTCCACAAATATTTTTTGCAGATAACCTTTCTCAAGGGCTCTCATTTCAATGTGCTGAATGGCGCGAATCTGGCAAACGTATTCGCGTGTTACCATGGTGTCTTTTTTAAGCGGACTCGTAACCAGAAACTTCATTTCTTCTCCCTTTTCCTCCTCTTTGCTGCTACAGCCTGTTACGCCCAGTACGGTACTTAAACCGCATAGTATGAGTGTTTTTTTCATGTTCGGTAAGTGCTTGATGGTATTTTTGGTGATGTTTTCGGATTGAACAAAAGCAAAGTACCACATGTATTCCTGACAGATACGGGTAACTGATTTTGTATTTTGCTGCTGCAAAATGCAGCAACTTTATTCCATGATTTTATTTGTTTAAAAATTAGTAAGATGCTTTCAGGAACGAAAACAAACTCAAATTCTTAAAACAGACAAGTCAATATAAGTTTTGGATGTTGGATTTACATTGAGCGTAAGCCCAAATGTATGAAGTTCAAATGCAGCGGCGTATTTGAAAACATGCTGACCGGAAAGGCATAAAAGTACAGGGTATTTGTAAACCTTTTCAAGGCTTTCGTTGGAATCGTCTTCATCGGCTTCCTCAGAAACCTCAGTTTGTGTGTCGTAGGGGGCTTTGTTGTCGAAACAAACACGCTCTGTTTTTTCCTTATTGCTTTCCTTTTGGGCACCGGCAACAGAAGAGTACTGAACCAAAGGACCAATTACCGAGAGACTTAAAAAAACAAGTTTGAAGGCAAAAGCCATAAAAAGAATCAGGGCTATGTACTTTCCTTGTTTAAACATAATTCGCGAAGGTATGAACTGTTGATGACCTATACCAATAAATTTAACCTATTTTAAAGAAAGAGCTTGATTCGTCCAATACATTTGGCGTTTGACCGCAATTAGATTATTTACTGAGTAGTTATTAAGCCCTTACAGCAAAGATTTACCTGTCTGTTTTCATTTAAGGGCAGACGTTGGTTGATCTTTAATTTTTTCCGGAATCCTTCATCACATCTGCCAGCACCTATTCAATTGCATTGGCAAGTAAAAAGTCGTTTCGCATCCCTTTTACATTGGCAAGATTGTATCCGATATAACTCAAACCATTATACAAGGCTTTACTAACCAGCGTTGCAACCCATTTTCCTCAGGTATGTTATGGCAATAAAACTCAACGCCGCACTAAACACCAAACTGAACAAAATCATTCTTGTGGCATTCCGTGAGTGAAGTAATCAGTAGTACCATTTCAAGTACATCAGCATTGGGATCAGAAGCGGAGCGCTTCCGGTGAGTCTTGTACCTGGATTCAATGTGGTGATGGATGCTTATATAAAGACAGCTGGCTCCGTATCCAACAGGCTTTGAGGCATTAAAGCAGACCAAACCAAGTTATTCGCGCTTTATATTCAAATTCCTGAGCACCTTACCAAAGAACGAAATTCTCGTGGAGCATTTCATTGAACCATTTTTCTTTGCCGTATTCTTCAGTAAGTTGCTTTTTAAGCGCCTCTACCGAATATATTTTTTTCTTTTTCGGTAACACAAAATTCACAGGCTCAGGTTTAAGTATCTCCACCTTTTTGGCAAAATACACTACGCCCCCGTCTTCGGTGGCAAGGCCCAGCACTAGTCCCGGCAAGCCATTAAAACTTTCAGGGCCGGTTGAGGGCACGAGATCGTAGCTGAACCAGGCGTAAATACGTGTACTATCGTTGGCATGCCAGATGGCCTTGCGACACGTGTAACCTGCTATTTTACGGGTGCTTTCGGAAATATGCCAGATGCGCTTTCTTAAGGTGTCGGTTAAATGCAGTTCTTCGCCCCAGATCATTTTAACGGTATAAGACTTTTTATTTTTCAGATCCTGATATACCGAGTTTTTGGAGGTGGCCCATGCGTAATTTTCCCGCAGTTCAGATTCTACCGGCTTAAACAGTGAAAACGTATCGGTTACAAAAAGTTCGAAGTAATCAATCTTGATTTTATCCTCCTCCTTTATCCAGCGCCGGGTTTGTTCGTTCTTGAACTTTTTGTAGAGGTTTGTTTTGCGTTCAAACGTTACTTTGGCGTTTGATATCTGCGCGGCAGCCTGCAAACAAAGTAAAACCATGCAGATGGCAGAAATTTTCCTAATCATAGTCATTCTCCTCCTCCTTAGTTTTCTGGCTGTTGAGTTTAAGCAGCACTTTTAATAAAAAGTAACGCTTTATTATGTTGGTTTTTGTATCCACAATCTGATTGCCCGAAGCAAAGCGTTGATTGCTGATGTTTTGGTTCAACAAATCGTTGGCTTCAAACGAAACAATGAGGTTTTCGCGTTTTGTAAACGTTTTGCGCACAGCGGCATTCCAAATCACGTAACTAATGTTGTATCCGGCAGCGCGTTTACCGTTGTTGGTGTACTTGACATCCGTTTCTATGCCGAACTTTAATGGCAATTTCACCATTACCGAACTTCCAAAGTTATATGTATAATAGGGCTGCGACGAAAGTGCACTCAGGTTGTTTTTAGGCATTTCGTAACTATACTCGCCGTTCAAAGACACTTCATATTTCTCTTTCTGCTTTTCAAGGTTAAGGTAAAATCCAACTCCCTTATTGGTGGTTACGTTCGTTACATTGTTTACGAGTGACACATTGTTCCTATAATTGGCATTCATTCCGGGATTCACCTTCATAAACCGTTTAAAGAGTGGAAAACCGCCACCTACCCACAAATTGGTGTAGTAATTGCCATTTATATTAACTGACTGACTCACCGAGCGGCCTTGTTCATCATAACTGGTACTTGTGGATATCTGATTATTGGTAGTATTTACATTGGCCCCGCAGTACAAATTTACATCGCTGATACCTTTATAGAAATAATAGTTTATATCCACGTTATTGCTGAACGTGGGTTTAAGATTCGGATTTCCGATCACCACATTGTTTGGATCAGAGTAGTCGGCTACGGGCTGCATCTGCTTCAGGTCGGGCTGTTGCGACGAACTGCGGTAATTCATGTGGAGTTGCGAACTCTGTGCAAAACGGTAAACAAAACCGGCCTTCGGTAAAATATTATTAAAGGTGTATTGCAGCTTCTCATTGCTGCTAAGGTTAAGATTCTCCTGATGAATGGTGCGTAAATAACTGCCGATTACCAGGCGCATTTTTTTTACATCGTAAATTACTGATGCGCCTGCGCGGTTCATCATCCTGCGGTTTTCAAAGCTGTTCGAGAGCACCGGGTTATAGATGTCGCTTCCTGTTGTGAAATCGCTGGTGCTGCGGCTATTATTACTACGGTTCTGTGAAAAATTGTAGTTTACCTCCACTTTAAATTTTTTACTGAGTGGCTCGGTGTATACAATGCCAGCGTTGTGCTCTATTTTATAATTACTAAGTCGCCTTTTTTGTATAAACACACTGTCGGGTTTTTGCCCAAGCAAATACCTGTAATCTGTTTGTTGAGTATACTTTGAAGAGCCGTCATTATAAATTGGCTGATAGGTAAGGCTCAGGTTCCGGTCCTTCTTCTTAAAATTTTTATTGAGCTTAAGACTCAAATCCATTCCCGAGCTGTTCCCCTCGTTTTTTGAGCTAACTGAAGTGCTTCTGGTCAATACAGAATTTTCTGAAATAAATTCATCAGACTGATAGGTACTACCCGATGAGGTTTTATAATTCAGTTTGGGGATAACTATTAAATCGGTAAGGGAGTCGAGCTTTTGCGTAAGTTTAAAATTAAATGTGTGGTTTTGATTTACCATGCTGGCCTGATTCACAGAGGCATCGGTGTAGCTGGTGTCCGTCAAAAAATATTGCGTGTTTGTTTGCTTTCCTACCTGCAGATTGTTTTGATTGAATGAATAATCGCCGCTTAGTTTTGTATTCTTGCCCAGTTTATCACTGTAATACATGCCCGTTTTAATGGTGCGGGGTACTCCTGTTTTTTGTTCGTTATTGCTCCACCACATCCCCGACTCATCGTCGTAAGACCACGCTTCTTCGTTATCCAATCCGTATTTATTAATATCATTCCAGTTAAAGGCTTGCTTTGGAGTATTGGCAGCAATGGTGAACAAAGAGAGTTTTCTGTTTCCTTTAAAGGCATTAAACAGGCCTTCGTTCTCGTAAAACTTATTAAAATCAGTTGCTCCTGAAAGTTTTCCGAAGTATCCTTTTTTTGCATCTTCCTTCAGCTTCAGATTCACAACCTTTAATGTTTCGTTTGCGCCTTCACTTGTGTTTTCATTCTTCTTATCGAAAACCTGCACATTCTCTACGGCATTTGCATTCAGATTGCGCGTTGCCATGGTGGGATCGTTCCCAAAAAACTCATCGCCATCCACCAATACCTGATCCACTTCTTTTCCCTGAATGGTTATTTTTCCTTTCGCATCCACTCGCACTCCCGGCAATTTCTTGAGGAGGTCTTCCACCGTGGCATTCGGTCTTGTTTTAAAAGAATCGGCAGTAAACACAAGCGTGTCGCCTTTATAATAGGTTTTTTCCTTAAACGCAATCACCTCTACCTCCTTTAGTTGAACCGATCTGGGTGGCAACTGCACGTTTCGAAAATAAAAAGCCGTGTCCCTCGGTGAACCAACGAGTAAATACGTTTTATCGTTAAAATTCGGATGGGATAAGATTACAATGTATGTGTCAGGAGGTATCACCAGCGGTTTTAATAGGCCCTTTGCATCTGTTCGGGTATAATTAACCAGTGTTGAGTCGCTGAAACGGATAGCCATTAGTAGAACATTGGGCAGGGGTTGTCCGGCTGCTGTATCATTTACGTTGCCGTGAAGCCTTATACCCTGTGCAAAGCCATAAAGAGATATAAAAACAAGGAAAAGGGTGCTTATTTTTTTTCCCATTCGTGCGTAGAGGTTTGGTAATAAGTAAAAGTATTTAAAAAGGTTACATAAAAAAGTTGATCGCCAACTTCCTGTTCTGATTTATAGTTTTTTAAGAAATCAACTGATTTGTTAAAACCGACCACCATTTATACCTCAACTATTTTAGAGACATATCGCGGACACTATACAACGAGCAAAACATTGTAATACATCAGTGCATTTTATGTGTTCAAAATTTCATACTTTAGCGCTGCAAATGGTTCCCGGCCTGGCCGGGATGAAAAGGGAATGGTGTGAGAATCGCCAACAGTACCCGCTGCTGTATGTCCTTTCA
>CALMNJ010000577.1 GCA_937868675.1 uncultured Bacteroidota bacterium
TGATATTTCTTGCATTGTTTGCATGTAAAGCACTCTGTTATTCGCAACCTGTTAAGGGTACTGGTTCAAAAGTCCAACCTACAAATACCGTGCAAAAAAGTAAAGGGTTGGGCCAGGCTCAAACCAATAATATTTTGAGTGGTGTTAATACTGAAATGCACGGTGTATGCCTTACCAAAAAATTTTCGATTGTGTTCTATCTTATTGAAGATAGCCTTCCTGGTTTTATTACCGCTTCTAATACCACGGTAAGCATTGTAAATGCAAGTAACTTTGTACGCGACAGTGTGATCGCAAGGCTCAACAGGGCATTTAAACCAATTTGCGTTCAGTTTGAGTGCTGCAGTATTTATGTCATACCTAATTTTAATTTTAATCAATGGCGTAAAAATGTGATAGACACCTTTGTGACAAAAAACTGGTTCACACCAAATACAATTAATGTTTACCTTCCTGAAAAGGTGCTTCCTCCCATTGGCGGATATGAGAACGAAAGCTACACGTATCCTGCTCCGGCTTCAAACACGTTTGTAATACCTCCAAAAAATGCCATTGTATGTGATATTTCCGGAATAAACGCACCCAACCTGGTTGGTGTGCGAACGTCTGAACTGATACATGCATTCGGACATTTTTTCGGATTACCGCACACCTTCGAGGATATTTCTCCAACAACAACAATTTCTGTTACACCGCCGCCTCCACCTGGCGTTATTTCGTACGAGTTTGCGGATGGAAGCAATTGCAGTACACATGGTGATGGATTTTGTGACACAGAGGCTGACCCATACCCTCAGGGGGCAGGCCCAAGTATTAAGTGTTATCTTGCAGGTGGCTTAAAGGACGGTAAAGGAGTGTATTACGTGGGCCCTACCGATAACTTTATGACTTTTAGTGAATGCCGTTGCCGCTTTACGACCGAGCAATATAATTATATGGCCCAGTTTATTTTAAATCATCGCTGGTACCTGCATTAACTCCTTTGATATTATAAACTGTAAGAGGCTTTATGTTAGAGTAGCTCCTACAGTGGGTCAAAATCACTATCATTTACAATGTGCAAGCACAAAATATAAAGTGTGCACTGCATATTAGGCGCACACTTTATACATAAGAATTTACAATTAATTGCTGGCAGGTAACAGAGCGTATTTTTGCCCGTATTCCATCATTTGAGTTTTAAAGTTATCGGGATATTGAATGTAAACATCAATAATTTTATCGCCTTCCATGGCAGGAACCAGCTTGGGCTGAATAAACCCGGCATACGGTGCAATGTTAAGTTTGCTGTAACGGTCAAGCACTTCTTTGTGCAAGGCCGGATCTATTTTTACACCATAATTCTCAATCAACGCCTGCCCAGCCTTATAGTCGCCCTTAGATTTAATACGTTGTATTTCGCGCAGCAAATCGCCAAAGAGGGTACGTAATTTATTATAGTCATTAATTACAAAATAGGTTTTACCGTTTTCTGTTTTTTTCGAAATAACATTGTCCTTCGCACCTTTTTCAAACACCCATGCAGACACCATTTTCCGGTTCCTCATGTGTGCTTCTTCAATATCCTTACCTTCTTTTATACGCGCGAGTTGTACAATGAGTCCTTTGGTGATGTATTCATCATACGCGGCTTTACCATAATCAAGCGACGGCATTACTCCGAGCTCAACTAATTTGGGATCCATCAGATAATAAAGCGCCACCAGATCAGCGCGGCCTTCTTCAAGCGCGCTGGCGTAATTCTTCAATGTTTCATGTGGCTGTCCGATTCCTTTTTCAATTTGGCCGCTGGCGTGGCCAATTACTTCGTGCATGTCGGTGTGCAGCTTGTCGGCTAAGGAAGCGCAGTTAATAACACGTTTTTTAATTTCATCATTGTAATAAAACTCGTTTACCACACTACCACCGGCAGCCCTGTCGTAAGCTTCAACGATGTTGCCAAGGTTCACTGACTTGCTCCCGTGTTTTTCGCGAATCCATTCGTTGTTAGGCAGGTTAATACCGATTGGGGTACTGGGGGCGGCGTCACCACTTTCAACCACCGCATTTATTACTTTGGCCGAAATGCCTGTCACATTCTTCTTTTTGTGCTCGGGTAAAATGGAAGAGTTGTCTTCAAACCACTGGGCGTTGGCGCCAATGGTGGCAATGCGCTTGCTGGCTTCAAAGTCTTTTACCGACACCACCGATTCAAACGATCCTTTTTTACCCAGAGGATCCTGATACACTTCAATAAATCCGTTTACCACATCCACCGCGCTTTCGGTGTCCTGAACCCAGGCAATATTGTAAGCATCAAAATCCTTCAGGTCGCCCGATTTATAAAACTTTACAAGTGCTTCAAGTGCCGCTTTTTGTTTTTCGTTTTCTGCAACAGTCACCGCTTTTTCGAGCCAGTAAACTATTTTTGAAATAGCAGCGTCATACATACCTCCAACTTTCCAGGTTTTTTCAGTAAGTTTTCCATTTTCTTTTACGAGCTTGCTGTTAAGGCCGTACATAGGATTTTCGCTGCTGTTTTTATTTACCTGTGCTGCGTAAAAAGCGCTTGCTTCCTGTTGCGTTACATTTTCGTAGAAGTTTACAGCCGACGATTTAATAAGATCGCTCTTCGGATCAAGGCTCACACGTTTGGGCGCAATGGCAGGATCGAAAATGACAGCCGCGATAAATTTAATAAAGTCGGTTTTGCTTTGTCCATTTGCCAGCGGCAGTTTCGATTCGTCAACGTGTGCCAGTGCGTGTTCAAAAAAATCCTGACGGCACTCAGGCATAAACTTATCGTGGTTGTAATGATGGTGAATGCCGTTGCTGAACCAAACACGCTTGGCGTAAGTTTCTATTTTTTTAAACTCTTCCGAGTTCATGTCGTGGCTATCGGTGCTTAACAAGGCTTCCAGCGTTTTGCGCACGAGCAGGTTGTATTTACAGTTTTGATCGTAGTTTATGTCGCGACCGCTCAGCGCTGCCTCATACAGGTAATACAGCAGGGTTTTGCTCTGCAGGCTTAACTTTTCAAAGTCTTTTACGTTGTAGCGCAGCACACGCAGGTCAGCAAACTGCTCGGCCACATAATTAAAATTATCATCCGGGGAAGTTGTGGCACTTGAATCGGGTTTTGAGTTTGGTTGATTATCGGCAAGCTCATTATTTGAACTGTTGCAGGAAAATAGCATAACTGACATAACTGCGATGCTTAGGTAATTTTTCATGATATAAAGAATGTTAGTTTTCGCCTTATTTAGGCTACAAGTTTAATATAAATCCGCTTTTAAACAAAGCAGGCCAGTTTGCTACAGGCAAATCAGCATGATTGCACATTGGATCAACGACTCCCGACTAATCGTGAGTAAAATAATTAAAACGAAGGCTGCACTATTTGTTTAGGAGCAATGTTCCCGATTTTCCGGCTTGATTGCTGAACAACATGTAAATACCGGAAGGGAGATCTGAAATATCGGCTTTCACTTCGTTGGCCGGTATCTTTTTAACGGCATTCCCAAATGCATCAATAATCATTACCGTCCCAATTCCGGGCGCTAAATTTAAAAATCCGGTACTGGGATTTGGAAAGAAAAGAGACTCTTCGCCGTCATTTTTGTAACTGATTGCGATAGCCGCAAAATAATTACTGCCGCCTCCGAAGTCGTTTTGCCTGAGTTGGTAATAATTTACCCCTCTTTGTGGTGACGGGTCTTCTAAACTATAGAAAGAAGGCGAGGCTTTCGTGCCATTTCCGGGCAGTTTTCCAATTGTTTTATAGTTGATTCCATCGAGAGTGTGTTGTACTTCAAAACTTCCGCAATTCACCTCCGAAGCAGTTTGCCAGTTCAAACATATTTTGTTGTCGCACACATGCCCGTCAAAACCCGTGAGTTGCACAGGCAGCACATTGCCCCCACCGTTAATATTAGCCAATGCAAATTTACTGAACGAGGTAAATGCAGAAGGGCTCGAAGTAGAATATACTGTGCCCGTTGTATTAGCACTGGCTACACCGCCAATATCAAGCCAGGTTACTCCTGTTGAAGGGCTCTTTACGATGGTGAGGTTGCTGTAGTCGGTTACCAGATCGTCAGCTTCGTAGTGAATAATAATGGTTTGGTTGCCATTTAGTCCGGCACTGGAGGAATTACCTGTAGAGGTTAGTAATCTTTCAATTTGAAAATATCTTACTCCTGAAATATTGTTTACAGAAGCTGGGATCTCGTTTGAAGAGGTGATGGCTGAACCACTTACTACCTGAGTGGAATACGTATAGGATGTGTTAGTGGTATGCGAAACGATAACAGAAGCATACCTCCATTTGTCTGATTCGCCGATAGGAAAGTTGAGGGTACGCGTTGCACTTGCTGCCATTTCGTAGCGCATGGGGCCGTTCACAAAGCTGGAACTATTGCCTGTATTAATTGACGCCCCATCTTTTAACGAGAGATAAGCGGTGTTGCCTGTGAGCATTTTACCACTCAGCAGGCTGGCCGAGTGGGCAACGGTTAGAATATCGGCCGGGTAAATATCGTCGTTGTTAACTCTCGCGGCGGTATTATTGAGAGTTAGATCATAGACGAAGAATTTATTTGTTGAGCCGCCTGGGTTGTTGGATGTTATGGTTTGGGCAGTTGTTCCGTTTAAAACCAGCGAAAGTCCTGTTCCGCCGTAAATTACCTGACTTGCACCTGTCGCAGTGGTATTAAGGCTGGTGAAATTTCCGGCAAGGGTAAACGTGTTGTTGTTTGGTCTTATACCCGAACCGGCAGTAATGGTAACAGAGCCCAGGCATTTAATTCCGGTTTTCAGATAGGTCCAGGTGTAATCGGGCTGGTCAAAAATTACATCGTAAAAGCTAATACCTGTGGGGGCAGCATCCACTGTCTGCGAACCAAGTGCCGCCAGATTGGTAAATACGCAGGTTGATGAACCCGGATTTACGGTGCCGGCTACCCATGTGAAACCATAATAAAAGTTGAGGTACCCAATCAGATTTAAGGTGCCACTGCTTTTGTTCACGATAAAAGGCGGAAATGCTCCCTGATACATGGATGACGATCCGAAAATGTTTTGCGAACTTGTGCCGTTGATTAAAAAACTGGCGGTACCGCCGCATCCCGCAGTGTTAGTGTTCAGGTCCCTTACATCTCCCTTTACATTTACATTGCCCGTGTTGAGTTTAAAATACCCTGAACCTGTTAGGTAAAGTGTTCCGTTCACAGTGAGGTCGGTGCTAACATTCAGGTTGGTGTTTTGACTTGCATCCACAGTACAGTTCCCTGTTGTGGTTAGGCTATTGCTTATGTTATGTGATGAATAGTTGCCGTAAAACATCACAGCACTCAGCGTTTGGGTTCCCGAAATTGTAAATACTGTGCCCGTGTTGTAAAAGCAAACGGTGGAGGTACCCGGCGATAAAACACCTGAAGCAAGGTTCCATAAAGGCCCCTTCACAGTGATGTAACTTAGCAAACTGAGCGTTCCGGATGGTTTGCTGACGATCACATTGGGCAGCGAGCCCACTCCAAATGTTCCCTGTCCGGTGAGGCTCTGGTTGCCGCTGCCGGCTATTCTTACGGTGGCACTTCCTCCGCTATTGGATGAACTATTTGTTATGACAATATCGCCGTTTGCAACCAGAGTGCCCGTATTGATGGACAATGCGTTGTCGCCGCTAAGGGTCAGCGATCCGTTTGCCGTAACCGACTGGCCCGATGCAATATTAAAATTAACCCAGGCTCCGGTCGCATCAAGCATGAGGTTGTTGCTTACCGTAAAGGAACTATTGCAGGTAATGGTATTGTAATAAGGTATAAGTCCCAGATTGTAGAACTGCGGACTTCCAA
Organism: uncultured Bacteroidota bacterium; assembly: GCA_937868675.1. GTDB lineage: Bacteria > Bacteroidota > Bacteroidia > B-17B0 > Aurantibacillaceae > Aurantibacillus. The sequence goes on from CALMNJ010000577.1 coordinate 5,835, forward strand.
TCACCGAAAAGGAATTGGTGCTTAACCTGATGGTACCATTGTTGTGAATAAAGCTCCCGCCGGTGTATGAGAAGGTTCCGCTAACTACAAGGCTGGCTGAAGGACTGGTGAAACTGGTTCCCGAGAGATTGAAGGTGCCTGTGTTGGTAAAGTTGGCGGCACCACCGCTAAAGGTTCCTCCGGCCCATTGCGAATTGCCGCTTATATAAATGATGTTATTGCCCTGAATGAAAGTACGGCTAAACCCGGAAGTAAGGCTTAAGCTGCTCACGGTAATACTACCGCTCAAAATGCAATTGGCGCCGCTGCCAGCATCAAACACAGCGATATCGGAGGTGCCTGGTACCGAGGCCGGAGCTCCGCCTCCCGACGATGTTCCCCAGTTGGCGGTGTTGGTCCAGGATGTTGAAGCGCCTCCAACCCAATACCGGGTGGCCGCACCAGAAAGGATACTCAAAAACAAAAACGCAATCAGAAACAGTTTGTGCCATTTCATAGTAAACTGATGCGCAAGCTTCCGCGAAGTGTTCAGAAGCAAGGATAGCACAAGTTTCTAAAATGTTTAGCAAACTGTGCGGTCGTTTAATGAAAGCAGGTTGTAGGTGAATTAAATAGGGGTTTATTCGTATATGGTTTGACTAACCTTTGCAGCCAGTCACTCTTTTCAACCGGAACCACGGTGTTGTGAGTTTTTAGTTGAAATAAAAACAGTATGGAATTGGAAAACGGCGTTTGGTATCAATGCCGGGTAAAGCGCATCTGCAACACTCCTAAAAAAGCCTCCTTAAAAATGCGGGTGCTCATTTTGCTTACGCCAAGAACGCGGTCTGTGAAAAGAATAGGAACTTCGGCAATTTTAAAGCCTTTTTTATAGGCACGGTATTTCATTTCTATCTGAAAGGCATACCCCATAAAACGAACCTCATCGAGAGCAATTGCTTCAAGTACCCTGCGGCGATAACACTTAAATCCGGCGGTAGTATCGGTAACCGGCAACCAGAGCACCACACGTACGTACACCGATGCAAAATAACTCATCAGAATGCGGCCAATGGGCCAGTTGCTTACTTTTCCGCCTTTGCAATAGCGCGAACCAACGGCAACATCGGCTCCTTTTTCGCAGGCTTCGAGCAGACGAACCAAGTCGGCAGGATTGTGGCTGAAGTCGCAATCCATTTCAAAAATAAAATCGTAAACCCGCTGAAGCGCCCACTTAAATCCGTGTATATAGGCAGTGCCAAGCCCAAGTTTTCCTTTACGTTCTTCAATGTGCAGTTGGTTGCCAAACTCATTTTGTAGTTCTTTTACCCTGTTTGCAGTACCATCCGGCGAGCCATCGTCAACAATAAGCAACTCGAAACGCACCGGAAGAGAAAAAACCGTGCGTACCATTTTTTCGATATTTTCGATCTCGTTGTATGTTGGTATGATGACGAGATTTTTACTCATAGAAGGCACGAAGATAATTGTTTTGGTACGAACAAAAAACTAACAGGTGCGTTGACTGTTTATTGTGCCCGAATTCATAATAAAAAAAAAAAAAACGCTACACCATTCCTGCACAAAGCAATAATCCAAACAAGATAAGAAATGCCGCAACCAAGTTTTGCAGCAGGGCGAGTTTTATTTTTTTGAGTAGTTGGTTGCCCGCCAGGGCACCGGCAAAGGCAGCCAGGGTGGCACAAAGCAGCAGAGGCCAGTTTTTGATAACGAGTGGTGTG
>CALMNJ010000578.1 GCA_937868675.1 uncultured Bacteroidota bacterium
TATCAGATACCGCAAATTGATCCCGACACCAAAGTAAACGAGACTGTAACGCGGGAAGACTATCAGAACTTAGCATCGAAAGATATCGCCAGCATTGCCGCCACAGCGCCCGGTGCTTTTGATAATATAAGTGGCGAGGAATATGCACAGCTTAAGGAAAACGGCTTTAAGGAAGTAAGTCAGGAGCCACTTTCAACGCTGAGCATAGATGTTGACAGGGCATCGTACACAAATGTGCGCAGGTATTTAAACAGTCGTCAATTGCCGCCCCCCGGGGCGGTGCGCATCGAGGAAATGATCAATTATTTTCATTACGACTACCCGCAGCCACAGAAAGACAAGCCCTTTTCGGTAAATATGAGCTATGTTTCATGCCCCTGGAATGCCGGGCATGGGCTTGTACAGGTTGGTATTAAGGCCAGAGAGGTAGAGGCTGAAAAGATGCCGCCTGCCAATTTTGTTTTCCTTATTGATGTTTCAGGTTCTATGGATAATCCGGACAAGCTGCCGTTGCTTAAATCGGCACTCTATCTTTTAATTGATCAGCTCCGGCCGCAGGATAAAATTTCGATTGTGGTTTATGCCGGCAACGCGGGATTGGTGCTTAAACCAACTTCAGGCTCCGAAAAATTAAAAATACAGGAGGCCATTGCGCAGCTTTCGGCCGGAGGTTCCACCGCCGGAGGCGAGGGCATTATGCTGGCCTATAAAACGGCGCTCAAAAACTTTAACCCTAAGAGCAATAATCGGGTAATACTTGCAACCGACGGTGATTTTAATGTGGGTGTGAGCAGTGATGAAGAGCTTGTACAGCTTATTGAGTCGAAGCGGGGAGAAGGTGTTTTTCTTTCGGTTCTGGGTTTTGGTACCGGCAATTACAAGGATTCAAAAATGGAGCTGCTGGCAGATAAAGGCAACGGAAACTACTTCTACATAGATAACCTGCTGGAGGCTAAAAAAGTGCTTGTGAGCGAAATGGGTGGGACGTTATTAACGGTTGCGAAGGATGTAAAGATACAGGTGGAGTTCAACCCGCAAAAGGTAAAATCGTATCGCCTTGTTGGTTATGAAAACAGGGTACTGAATAAGGAGGACTTTAATGATGACGCTAAAGATGCCGGTGAATTGGGATCGGGACATTGCGTTACGGCGCTTTATGAGATCGTACCTGCCGGCTCAACCGAAAATTTAAGCGGAGTGGATACATTGAAATATCAGAAGACAATACCGGTTGCTGTGGCTTCAAACGAAATACTAACACTAAAAACGCGTTACAAGGAGCCCGTTTCCGAAGTGTCGAAGATGGATTCGTTTACATTGGCCGACGAACAAATGAATCCGGAATTAGCACCTGAAAACGTGAGGTTCGCCGCAGCCGTTGCAGAATTTGGTATGCTTTTGAGGCAATCAGAACTTAAAGGAACAAGCAGCTACGCTTCTGTAATAAAAATGGCCCGCAATGCAAAAGGAACCGATGAGCAGGGCTACCGGACAGAATTTATCAAACTGGCTGAAACAGCCGAAATGCTTTACAAACAAAACGAGATAAGCGCAAAGGGAAAATAAAGGATCAGAACTTAGAGCGGAGGCGAGCTGATTTACGTTGCTGCTTGAAAATGTAACCAAAAGTCACCTCAATGCTTACGTAGGTATCTTTTTGTTTATCACCACGTTGAGCAGGGTTTCCTGAAGCATCTGGTTTAGTAGCTCCGTAAATGGCTCCTTTATTAGGGTCGGCCATCTGAACAGCCAAAGGACCGTAATACTGCCCCAGCACAACAGGGTCATAATAAGATGTGCCAACATCATCAATGTAATCGGTAAAGGTTTTACGATAACAAACTTCCACGCCTATAGCGTATATTTTTTTCAAAATCAGTTTGTAATAGCCACCCATTGGAATGCAGAAGCTGTAGTTCTTGTAAACTTTAGGACCACCCGGCAAACCTTCACCTTCAGTATGTAATGGTTTAAGACGTACCCAGTTTCCCTGTGGGGTAAGTCCGTAAGGATCAAAATAAAATACGCCGAAGCCCACAAAGCCCATTAGGTTATGCGCAATGTTTTTATAACGCGCATAATTTTTCTGAACCCCGTAATGTCCGCCGCCACGCTTTATCCGCTGAATACCACCCTCAATACGGGCACTGAATTCGTAAATATTGGATTTAAAATTCAGGTTGCGGTTGTTGCGATAAATGTCGGTGGTAAGGTTATCGTTACCTTTTACGAGCAGGTAATCCAGTTTGGCCGACACACAGAAAAACTTATCAAATTTATAACGCGCTCCAAGTCCAAAAGCTGTACGACTCTGGCTTATGTTCAGGTCGGCCGGACTGTAATCGGTGCCCTTGCGGTTACGTCCGCCAAGGTCGCCCAAAAAGTTGGCCGAACCGGTGGTGAAATAAATTTCACGTTTATATTTTTTCCATTCGTGAGGACGCAAAAAAGCCTGAGCAAACAGCCCTGTGTTAAGCGCAACAAACGATAGAAAGAATAATGTTTTTTTCATTCGCAAACGTAAAATTTCACGCTAAAGATAAGCTATTTTATTGGACTGCAAAAAGCCATAACAAGGAAAAAATAACACGTTTGCGGTTAATAAAAGGGAATGGCCCGTAACCCGGTTTGTTTTACAAAATGTGTAAAGCCATCTCAAAAATAAATCTTGCGGTCACCCTGCCATACCAGGGCCTGGGTTTCAGGGTCTGGAGCCTTGTAAAATAGAACCTTTTAGCAGTTGTCTGGAAATTATTTTTGGGCGCCCGGGCGCGCTTTACACTCCAAGCCCGCTTGTCTTTGCTATGTTAGTAGGGCTCCAGTGGCTATCACGCCCCGGCGTTATCGCCGCTTCGCCCAACAAACATTACGCAAAGCCTTAAGCGGGGCTTTCCGTTGCAATCGCTGGCGCTAAGGGCTGGTAAACAAAGGCGGTAGCCTCACAAAAACAAATTGTCATCTTAAAATTTTATTTCCAGACAGTTACTTAGAGATACCGAAACGAGTCCGGCATGACAATCTGGTGTATTTGAATGGGCCTCTGATGTATTACCGGTATTAATCGTTTTTAGGTTTAACAAGCCTTCCATACTTTGGTAAACCTTCTATTCCACCAGTTGAGGGCTGAAATTGATGAGATAAACCTTTTCGGTAGCCCGTGTAAGGGCTGTATATAGCCAACGGGCCAGTTCCCTGTTTACGCCGTCAGGTGGCAAAAAGCCCTGGTCAATAAACACCGCCGGCCACTGTCCGCCCTGCGCCTTATGACAGGTAATGGCATAACTGAATTTTACCTGCAGGGCATTGTAATACGGACTTTTTTTGAGATACGCTGCGCGCAGAGCCCTGCTGGGTTCGCCGGCAACATCTTCCATAATCATTTCGTGCAGGCGCTGCTGGTCGGCCGGACTCAACGCCGGACTGTCGCTAAACAGGGTATCGGTCATTATTTTTACCTCCTGCTCCGGCAGGGCAGGGTAATCGGTTAGCCTGATCACACAATCACAAAAATTAAAACCGTACAGGGTTTCGCGGCGGCGTATCCGCATAATTTCTGCCATGTCGCCATTGGCTATAAACGTGGTTTCGCTGTTGTTTTCGGGCAACCAGTAATAATTGTTTTTTACAATCATTATTTTGTCGCCGGCACAAAGGTCTTCTTCAAATAATTTAATGCGGTTGCGGTAACTTTGGTTAAACAGGCCGGCCCGTTTATTGCTGCGTGTAACAATCAGCACGTTATCCTCACCGTATTCCCTGATGGTATTTTGCAGCGTGTCCTCCAGTTCTTCGCCCGTCAGGTTTTGCAGGTCGCTGTGGGGCTTCAGGCGCGGCAGTTCAAACACCTCCGAACTGATGCCTTCGCGTATCCGCGTGGCGTTAAGCAAAATACCGCTTTCCAGGCGCTGGCGGGCCACCTCGGTGAGTTCGCACTGGGTAATGTTGAGATAAAATGCGTTTTTAAGGTAGGCCTGGTCCAGTGCGGGGCTTATGCTGCTTCCTACCGGTGGCAGTTGGGCCGTGTCGCCTATCAGCAACAGTTTGCAGTTGTCGCCCGAATACACGTATTCAAACAGGTTTTCGAGCAGGTTATTAAACAGGCTTTCGCACCCCATATCCGCCCCCATCATCGCGGCCTCGTCAACAATAAACACGGTATTCCGATGCAGGTTTTCGGCCAGGCTCATAAATAGGCCCCCATCGGGCGATGTGGCCGTTTTAAAAATTTTACGGTGTATGGTTTGCGCGGGCATCTTTGCATACGCACTGAGCACTTTAGCGGCCCTTCCGGTTGGTGCCATAAGCACACTGCGCTGCCTCACACCGGGCAGGGCTCTGGTAATGGCCGATACAAGGCTGGTTTTGCCGGTGCCCGCATATCCTTTCAGGATAAACAGGCTGCGGTCGCCGCCGGCAATCACAAAATCCGACAGCATTTCAAGGCATTGCAACTGCCCCCTGTTGGGTTCAAACGGCAGATTCTGAAGGGCTGTGTGCAAAAAATGAGCGGGCCCGGGTTTGGTATTCATTGCTTAAAAATACCACAAGCGCAATTAGATTGCAATACAACATAATAACAGGCCCGGCTGCCACACCGATTCATTCGTGCCGGGGGCCTTTAATTTCAGATAATTTAAACGTAGTTTTGTTGCCCTGTTGGCAACGCCATACATAAGCAAACACTATGCCTCTGCACAGGCCGCTGCGGGCAATGCGCCGGGTGCCCTCAGCATAACCCTTACAGGCCATGGCATCCGTTATGCTACCTTCAGTGCCGATTACCGCACCCTTTCCGGGCTTGGGCATTCGTATCCGGACGATACCATGCACGGCGCACCGGGCGGGTTTTCTGAACATTTTGCTTACCTTCTCAATAACCACTTTCCTGATTCGAAACAATTTGGCAAAGTAAACATTACTCTGCTAAACCGCGATTTTACACTGCTCCCCGAATCGTTTGCCGGCGAAGGCGATATACGAAAACATCTTGTTTTTTCGGGCGGCAACGCTGCCGGCACCAATGTAATGCATAACAGCGTGAAGGATACGGTGGTGGGTTTTTCGACCGATGCCGAAGTGTTTTCTCTGCTGGGCAAAAAATTTGCATGGGCCTCCATACGCCATGCGGCGGCTGTAACCCCCGCGCTTATGTTAACGCACCATAGCCTGCGCAACTGCGATGTTTTTTTGCAAACGGGCCGTTCCGTAATAGAAATCTGCGTTTGCAGCGGGCAGCAGCTTAAATACTATAACGTGTTTCATGTTGAAACCGACGAGGATATTCTGTACTACCTGCTTTTTACCATGGAACAGCTTCAGCTTGACCCCGCCACGGTGCGCCTGGCGCTGGCAGGCGAAAGGGAGGTAAACGACGCCCTGCACAAAAGTATAAAGCGTTACATACAACAGGTGTTGTTTGTTTCGCCCGATCCCACCATTAGCATTAAGGGCGATGCCTCACAATTGCCGGGCCATTTTTATTTTGATGTTTTACACGCCCATTTATGCGCATCATAGGCGGACGGTATAAAGGAAAGCCCATAAACCCGCCAAAAGGCCTGTTGCTGCGGCCCACCACCGACTTCGCAAAGGAAGCTCTGTTTAATATTTTGAATAACCGCATGCACCTTGAAGGGCTGGAGGTGCTGGATCTTTTTTGTGGCACCGGAAACATCTCGTTCGAGTTTGCCTCGCGGGGCAGCCTTGTTAGTGCGGTGGATGCCAATTATCGCTGCTGTGCCTTTGTGCGCGACACCGCCGGCACGCTGCAACTGGGCATCAGCACATTTAAAAGCGATGTGTTTGCTTTTTTGAAAAACAACCGGAGCCGGTTCGATCTTATTTTTGCCGACCCGCCTTACGATCTTGAAAATATTACCGAAATCCATGCCCTGGTATTTGCCGCCGGCATGCTTAAGCCCGGCGGCCTGCTCATTATTGAGCACGGCGCCAAAACAAAGCTTGATACCTTAGAAGGATTCGCTGAAACGCGCAAATACGGCAATGTGAATTTTAGTTTTTTTGTGGTTTAGGATTAAACAGAACCTGTTAAAAACTATCACTTGTATAGA
>CALMNJ010000579.1 GCA_937868675.1 uncultured Bacteroidota bacterium
GGAAAACAGGATGCTATTATTGCCAAATTTGATCCAAACCTCAGCCAGTTATTGTATTCCACTTATCTGGGGGGCAGTTCCAACGAAAGCGGAAATTCACTTATTGTTACAACAGGTCTTGAAGTTTATGCAACAGGCGGAACATGCAGCCCTAATTTTCCTGTTACTGCCGGGGCCAGTCAAATAAGCTACGCTGGCGGTAAGAGTGATGCTTATATTGTGCATTTGAGTGCCGCAGGTAACCAGTTGTTGCATTCTACTTTTGTAGGCACCAATGATTACGATCAATCGTACTTTGTTCAAAGCGACAAATACGACAGGATTTATGTGTATGGTCAGTCGCTCGGCAATATGCCCGTTATAAATACGGCAACGCCCGCTTTGCCATACCACAACACCGGCACTCACCAGTTCATACAGCGCTTTAACAAAACACTGGGCGCAATGAACCTTTCTACCGTGTTTGGAAGCAGCACGACCCACATGGATGTGTCGCCGTGCGCCTTTTCAGTTGATAAATGCAACAATATTTATCTTTCCGGCTGGGGAGGCGATCTTATCAACCAAACCTATGCAACCGTTAACATGCCTCTTTTTCAGGCTACCCAGGCAAGTACAGATGGGTTCGACTTTTATTTCATGGGGCTCGATTCAAGCGCTTCTGCGCTGAAATATGGTTCTTATTTTGGTGGAAATCAAAGCGCTGAGCATGTTGACGGAGGAACCTCCCGTTTTGACCCCCGGGGGAAAATATACCAGTCGGCCTGCGCAGGTTGTGGGGGCAACGATGATTTTCCGGTTACACCGGGTTCGTGGCCCAATACACCTGGCGATCCTAATCATAGCCTCAATTGCAATAACGGCGTTGTAAAGCTTGACTTTCAGTTGCAATTGTCTATTGCTACTATCAACACCGCTTCATTAGGCGTTTGCGCAAACACTCCGGTAACATTTACCAGCGCCAACCAGCCTTCAAATCCCGGTGCAACAACAAAATGGTTTTTGAATAACGCTCTCGTTAGCACATCGGGCTACACGACGGCTTTTACCTTCACTGCACCTGGAAATTATACCGTGTCGCTTGTTGTCAACGACAACCTTACCTGCAATATAAAGGATAGTACCATTTCTTATGTTACCGTGTTCGCCAGACCCACCGCAGTAATCAGTTCAACTTATGCGCAATGCAGCACCACTGTGGCACTCAGCAATACGGTTACAGGAAGCGCAGCCACCAGCAGCATTTCATGGAATTTTGGAGATAGTAGCCCTTTGTCAACGCAAAATAATCCGTTACATACCTATGCAAACAGTGGAACTTATATAGTTTCATTTACGGCCAACGATGCCCACGGCTGTTCTGATTTAAAAACACTAACGGTTACGGTGTTTGATTTTAAACCTTCTGTAGCTCCTGGTGCCACCATTTGTTATGGCAAAAGTGTGAACTTAAACGCCGGCGGTGGAACTACCTATACCTGGTTGCCCGGAACAGGCTTAAATAATAATCAAACCTCATCGCCCATTGCTTCACCGAGTGTAAGCACTGTTTATACGGTTAATATTGACAACAATACACCGGGTTACAAATGCTCACAAAGCTATACTACCGAGGTTCAGGTAAATCCGACGCCAACGACCGGGTTTTCGTTCACAATGAATCCATGCGGCGGGGGTTGTTATTTTGCCGATGCCTCAAAGGATGATGTGGTTGCCTGGAACTGGACCTTTGCATCAGCGGTCAGCAGTACCATTCAAAACCCTTATTACTTTTACGCGCAGGGCGGCACTTATACCATCTCACTTGTTTCTACAAACAGTTACGGCTGCAAAAGTGCCAAAGACTCCATTATCGTTATTCCCACCCCTGAACCAGTTACGGTAAACGGGGGCGGAATTATTTGCAAGGGCGACCGGATACAACTCAATGCGAATGGCGGTATTGAATACGCCTGGTCGCCATCACTTACACTTGATTACCCTGGCATTTCGAGCCCGTATGCCTCGCCAACGGTGAGCACAGAATACACGGTAAAAATAACCACTCAAAAATCAATGAACGGCAAAAACTGTGAATACGATCTCGTAGCAACAGTAAATGTAATGGTACTCTCATCGGTACCTGTCAGCGCAAAGGCCGATCCGGTTATGATTGTTACAGGAAATACCAGCACCCTTACCTATAAGGGCGATGTTGGCGCAAATGTGAAGTGGTATCCTATTGGTAGCACACAGCCGCCAACAGGTTATACTGTTACGGCAAAACCAGATCGGCCTACAACATATACTGTTATTGCTAACCGGGGACCTTGTACTGAAACGGTTTTGGTTCATGTAGATGCTTACAGCGAGGGCTGCCTGCAGCAGGACGTTTTTATCCCTAATACCTTTACGCCAAACGGCGATGGTGATAACGATTTGTTGTTTGTAAGAAGTTATAAGGTTGACGAACTTTTCTTTGCTGTTTATAACCGCTGGGGCGAAGCCGTATTTGAAACAAATGACAAAAGCAAAGGCTGGGACGGGCTTTACAAAGGTAAACTGGCCGAAGCAGGCGTGTATGGCTGGTATCTGAAGGCGCATTGTGCCAATGGCAGCGATGCTTTTATGAAAGGCAACGTAACTCTGGTGCGATAAATTTTTGCTTAAAAAAAGAAAATTAGTAAATTTGCCCCCCTAAACGGTAGGTATAGCTCAGTTGGTTAGAGCATCAGATTGTGGTTCTGAGGGTCGTCGGTTCGAATCCGATTACTTACCCCGAAAAAACAAAAAGGCCGCCGTGTTGCGGCTTTTTTTTATTCTCAAACGACCCTTCCTGACTTTGATTCATACAAGACTTTCCTGTGTTTATTAAATCCTGGTTACACCTTACAGGATTATTCCACTTAGATTATTATTAAATTTAGCTCATGAACAAAAATGTAACCATTGTTGGTGCCGGGCTGGTGGGCTCCCTGCTTTCTATTTATCTGGCCAGGCGAGGCTATAAAATTAATATTTATGAGCGCCGAGCGGATATGCGCAAAACAGCCATAAGTGCAGGGCGATCTATCAATTTGGCCCTCAGCGACCGGGGCTGGCGGGGTTTGAAGGGAGTGGGTATTGACGAGGATATTAAAAAAATTGCCATCCCCATGTATGGCCGCTACATTCACAACCGCGATGGTTCAACGGCTTACCAGCCTTATGGCAAAGATACACAGGCCATTTATTCGGTATCACGGGCGGAAATAAATATGAAGTTGATGGATCTGGCCGAAGAAAAAACCGGCGTTAAAATTCATTTCAACGAGCGCTGCGCGAATATTAACCGAAACACCCTTACCGCCGATTTTGAGAATATTGAAAATAACACGTGTTCGAGTGTGCAAAGCGATCTGTTGTTTGGTGCCGATGGCGCATTTGCCGCTTCACGTCTCAATATGCAGTTGCAAAACGACCGGTTTGAGTACAACCAGCATTACATTGACTGCGGATATAAAGAGTTGATCATTCCACCCGGCCCCGGTGACAAGTTCATGATCGAAAAAAACGCCTTGCACATTTGGCCAAGAGGCAGTTTTATGATGATTGCCTTACCCAATCCGGATGGAAATTTTACCTGCACCCTGTTTCTGCAGTTTGAAGGCGAAAAATCGTTTGAGAAGTTAAAAACCCGCGACGCGGTACAAGCTTTTTTTGAAGCCGAGTTTCCCGATGCTGTGCCCTTGATGCCAAGCTTGCTGGACGATTTTTTTGCAAATCCAACCTCATCTCTGGTAACCGTAAAGTGCTACCCCTGGACCTTTGACAACCGTATTGCACTTATTGGTGATGCGGCTCACGCCATTGTTCCATTTTACGGTCAGGGCATGAACTGTGGTTTTGAAGATTGCGTAGTGCTGAATGACCTGATTGAAAAACATGGGGAGGACTGGACTAAAATAATGCCACAATATCAGAATTTGCGAAAGCCCGATGGCGATGCCATTGCCGATTTAGCCATCGCAAATTTTATTGAAATGCGTGATAAAACCGCCGACCCCGTTTTTTTACTTCAAAAAAAAATAGAAGCACGATTTTCGGAAAAGTACCCCGAAAAGTGGACACCGCTGTACACCATGGTAACCTACAGCCCGCACATCCGATACAGCACTGCACAAAGTGAAGGCCAGCGGCAGCAACAGATTATGGATAAAGTAATGCAGATGCCTGATATTGCGGCAAAATGGGATTCGGACGAAGTAGAAAAGGAAATACTAAAACTACTCTGAAAAAAATGCACGGAATTCATGAAATGATATTTGATGATGGGGTTAAGCTTCTAGTATCGTTGTGCCTTGGCGCACTTATTGGTGCCGAGCGTGAGTACAAAGGACGTAACATTGGTTTCCGTACCATTATACTCATCACACTTGGTTCATGCTTTTTCACCATCATTTCGTATAGCCTTGGTGCGGGCACTGATCCAGGCCGTTTGGCCTCAAACATTGTAACCGGTGTGGGGTTTTTGGGTGCAGGCGCAATTTTCAGAGATGGAATAAGCGTAAAAGGTATAACCACGGCCTCTATTATATGGATTAGTGCGGCTATTGGAATGTCCTGCGGTATTGGTCAGTTTCAGTTTGCCACTCTCGTAACAGCTTTTGTTTTGGTTATTCTGATTGGTTTCACCGGAGTTCAAAAGTTCATCGATAACTATAATAAGGAAATGACGTATCGTATTACTATTCCAAACAGTGAAGAAGTAAAAAATGCACTTGAGAAAGATATTATAAGTTGCCGGCTTAAGTATTACTGGGAACATCTTGAGAAAAAAGAATCCGACCTCATCGTTCATTACAAAGTGCGCGGAGCCGAAAATAATCATGAAAAATTTTTAAGCCTTTTACTTTCAAGCAGCTCTGTAAAACACTTTGATGTTTAGTTAAGTGTTTGATTTTCAGTTAATTTATTTTAAGTGTTGGTGTAACAAAATAAGCACTTGTACGTCTTACCTTCAAACGAGTGAATCTGAACGATTATAACCAATGCGTGGATGCACATGCCGATGGGGTGTTCAGATTTGTGCTGAAGCACATCCGCGATAAAGACACGGCGCGGGATATTGTTCAGGATTCGTTCGAAAAAATGTGGCGGAAACTGGAAGGTATTGATGCCGCAAAATCAAAAACATATTTATTTACCACTGCGTATCACACATTGGTGGATTACACCCGGAAAGCGTCCAGGAAAGCTCCATTTACAGAAGTGGATCACAACGAACATTATCACCAGAAACAATACAGCGACCTGAAGGAAGTGCTTAACAGGGCGCTTGAGCAACTTCCGGAGATACAAAAAACGGTGGTTATGCTCCGGGATTATGAAGGTTATGATTACGAAGAGATAGGGGAAATAACAGGCCTTAACGAAAGTCAGGTTAAAGTTTATATATTCAGAGCACGCACGTTTTTAAAAAATTACCTTGG
>CALMNJ010000580.1 GCA_937868675.1 uncultured Bacteroidota bacterium
TTAAAATACTTTGATTATTGCCGCCATTTCTAATATATGAAAACCACCTTCCTCCGCAATTACCACATCATTAGCAGGCCGAGATCATGGCCTTTAAGGAGGCATTGATCCCACGGTTTGCAGAAATTGAGAAGATTATTTTGTTTGGAAGCTACGCCCGTGGCACCGGGGTGGAGGATAAATACACGGAGCGGGGCACTACCTATAAATACAAATCAATTTTTTCGATAAAGAAGTGACGCGGGGACAATGCAAAGAGAACTCTTTCAGTTTTAAGAAGACAGGACTTTAACAAATTTCCGCACTCCAAAGGATTTTTTGGAGTTCTTAAAAATCAAAAACCCTTAAAGGGCCTGCCTTTCAAGGGTTTTTTGCTTTCGCACATTCCCGCTCAAAAGTCCACCGGATTTTTGTCGTGTGCCCGCGGGGAGATTATCGCAAGGCGATGGACTCCCCTTATCAATGTTGCAAATTCAAAAGCCTTCCGCCAGCGGCGGAATGTTTTTTTGTTTTATGCTTATATCGCAAAATATCTTTTGCTCCGTCGCATAAAACAAAAAATCCACTCAATGAGTGGACTTTTTCATTTACCTGTGCCCGCGGGGAGACTCGAACTCCCAAGGTAATTACACCAACGGCTTCTGAGACCGCAACGTTTGCCAATTTCGCCACGCGGGCAGGAGCACAAAGATAAGAGAGTTTAAGAAAAGAAAAAATTAACCTCGCTAAATCAGACCTCCTTCGTCGGTCGCTTCAGCACTCATAAAGCGAAAAGCCCCTCCGGAATTAAACGAAAGGGCTTTTCTGCTTTATGGGTGCGGATGAAGGGACTCGAACCCCCACGCCTTGCGGCGCCAGATCCTAAGTCTGGTGCGGCTGCCAATTACGCCACATCCGCATAAATTGGGATGCCAAAGATAGGGTTTTTTTTCATCCCCAAAAATTTGAATTATTGGAGACAGGGAAAACTAATTACAAAGCCCTGTGCCAAAAGTCAGATGGTGAATGAAGCGCGAATGACCCGCTTTTAAATAATTATGGCTTTACTTGCTGTTTAGCCCATTAAATAATAAATTGGGCATACCTACATGTAATGAAAACCAATGGCCCTATAAAATGGGCGGGCATATTGCTCGTCCTTGTGTTTCTTTTAAACACACAGTTATTGGCCTCTGGTGGTGGACCCGGTCAGCCGGAGGTTCCTTTTTACAAAAGTGCCTGGCTAATTACTTCAGCAAGCCTCGCCATTTTATTCTTTATCGTTTATTTTTTGCGCCGGTTTACGGATTTGGTGTTTGAGGATTTTGATTCCTTCACAACGCTTTACGAGCTTCAGGTTCGTGTCAGGGTACTGGCAATTCTGGCCCTGTTCCTTTTCCCGATGTTCGAGTATATTGAGTCTGTTTATTTAAGGCTTTACACACCAGGCTGGGCCGAAATTATTTTTATAATGGTCGTATCGGTTGTATCACTGTTACTTTCCTTTCGCAAGCACGCTACCCTAACCTTCGCCGAAATATTACCAAAGGTTTCGTATTCACTGGTGTACGGTGTGATCGTTTTTAAATCAGCCAGAGCCGGAATGTCGCCCGTTCTTGGAATTGAGGCTGCCTGTATAATATTGTTTTCGAAACTTATTTTTAAACGATTGCAAACCCTGCTTTACTTCGTATTGTATGTGGCGTTGGTAAATGCAGCGTTTACCTATTATTTTGAAACACAGCATCAGGACCTTTATATCTACATGTTTGCTACTATACAGGCCTGTGTTATTTCCATTGCCATGTTCCTGTCTGAAGGAAGTTCGAACAGAAACATCCGGTTTGGTAATCGGGTACTTGAGAATTCAAATTTATTTATTCTGGTGGCCGACAAAAACGCCGAATTTGTGTTTGTAAGTAAAAGCATTGAAGCCGTAACCGGACTTTCCAATACCAGACTGCTTGGCGATGGATGGTGGAACTATCTGAAGCATGACGAAAATACTGTCATGAACATGAAAAGCAGGCTCATTCATTACATTAATAAAAATGAGGCGGTGAGTCTTGAAAACAGTATTATTGATCGGCATGGAAATACCCTATACGTACAATGGGAAAATAGTGTTATTGAACAAAAATACCTGCTTTCGGTTGGTCGCAACATTACCGAGTCGAAGCTACTGCAAATGGAAGAGCAGCGCCGGAAAGAAAAGCAGGCGCTGTACAATCGAACCATTCAGAATTTAGCATCGGCCCCGCACTTTAAAACCCGCAGTATTAATGAGGCCCTGAAGGAAATCTTAATAAGAACTGCCAATTCCTTGATGGTTGATAGGCTGAGCATTTGGACGCTGAATTCCGATTATCTGGATTGCGAGCAATTGTACGTGAGCTCAACCAACGAATTTAAGTCGGGCACAAAATTATATGCCACAGACTACCCCGATTATTTCGATTCGATATCGGCCGGTCGGATTATGGATGCTCCGGATGTAATGGCACACGCCGATATGGCTGGTATTGCCACCGCACAATATAAAAACCATAACATTAAATCAGTGCTCAGTGTGCCAATTTTCATCAATGGGCTTGTTGCTGGCATTGTTCAGTGCGAACAAGGTACCCAAACCCGGCACTGGGACAGTGAGGATATTGCCTTTTTACGGGCCATTGCTGATTTTACGGCCCTGTTAAAAGAGGCAACCAGCCGCCGCACAATTGAGGATAAATATGAGCGCCTGCTGAACGATGCCGGCGATATTATTTACACCACTGACTCGCTCGGTAATTTTGATTTTATTAATCAGGCCGTAAGCAAGTTGCTTGGCTACAGTGTAAACGACCTGAAAGGAACGCATTTTACTTCGATTGTTCATCCTGAGCACCGGAAGGCTACCACCCTTTTTTATCTCAGGCAATTTAAAAAACATACCGACACGACTTATTATGAATTTAAAACCTTTAACTCATCCGGAAAGGAATTATGGGTAGGCCAGAATGTAAGGCTGATAACGAGCCCCGAAAATTCTAAAAAAATTATTGGCTTTCAGGCAGTGGTGCGCAACATCAGTAAACAAAAAGAGGCTGAGTTGGCATTACAAAGGAGCGAAAACATTTTCAGGCAGATTTATGAAAACACCGGTGAGGTTTTTTATTTATACAATCTGCAACAAAAAAGGTATGAGTACATCAGCCCTAATTGCTATGATCTGTTAGGGGTTAAGCCTGCTCAATTGGGCAGCGGTTCGGATGTTTTATTTGAATACGCCGAAACGGAAAACAGGTCTCGTATTGCTCAGACCAGAAGACAGGCAGGCGACGAAGGTTTTTATGAGGTAGAATTCAAAGTAAATGTCAATGGTAAAATTAGGTGGATTTACGAACGGTCGTGCGCGGTAAAAAACCAAACTCAACGGGTCGAAAAACGAGCCGGCGTGTTTCTTGACATCACCAGCAGAAAAATAAAGGAAG
Organism: uncultured Bacteroidota bacterium; assembly: GCA_937868675.1. Classification (GTDB taxonomy): domain Bacteria; phylum Bacteroidota; class Bacteroidia; order B-17B0; family Aurantibacillaceae; genus Aurantibacillus. The sequence continues at coordinate 3,453 of CALMNJ010000580.1, forward strand.
ACCAGCTTACTGAATTTGCCATCGCAGCACAAAACATGGGTGATGGAGTGGTAATTACCGACCGGCACGGTCTTATTGAGCTATGCAACCAAAGCTTCCTTAGCCTGATGGAGTATACGCTCGAAGAACTTGTCGGTAAGCGTCCAATAGAAATGTTCTCGGGCCCTGAAACAGAAACATCATACGTGAGGCAAATTCAGGAAAACAGACTTGAAAATGGCAGCATTGAAATACTGCAATATACCAGGAGTGGCGTGCCAAAATGGCTGATGATACGCAATACACCTTTGCTTGATGATAACGGAAGAATAAAAAAATACATTGAAACGGTGGTTGATATCAGTGAGCGAAAACGCCTTGAGCATGAATTCCGTTATATTATTAACAATGCGGGCGACGTGATTTACGCAACCAACGAGTTTGGGTATATCAGTTTTGTGAACGAGGCCGTTACAAAGGTTCTGGGTTACAGACCCGAGGATTTAACGGGAAAACACTTTACCGAGATCATACACCAGGAGGATAAGAAATGGGTTAATTTATTTTATCTGAAACAGTTTACGCAACGCACCGAAGATTCTTATCAAGAGTTTAGGGTTGTTAAGAAAGATGGAGATATATGCTGGATTGGCCAGAAGGTAAGGCTTATGGAAGACCGGCACACTGAAAATAAAATCACGGGATTCCAGTCGGTGCTGCGTGATATAAGTCCTCAAAAAGTGGCTGAAGCAAAGCTGCTAGAAAGCGAAAACAATTTCAGGCAAATCAGCGAAACCATCAATGAAGTGTTTTATCTCTACAACCTTACTGAAGGCAAATATGAGTTTATGAGCCCCAATTCGATGGAGATTCTGGGCGTTGATACAATTTACTTTTATTACATCAACAATTTCCTGAACGATTATGTTGTACCCAAAGACCGCGAACATGTGGGAAGGGCATACCTGGAAGTTAAGACGGGAGAGCCTTTCGACATTGAGTACAGGATAAAAATTGACCTTGATATCAGGTGGATAAGGGAAAAGGCATTTATTATCCGGAACCGCGAGGGAGTTCCTGAAAAAGTTTCGGGAACGTATGTGGACATTACCCACAAAATGATGCAGGAAAAACGGCTTCTGCGGGTGAATCGGGAGCTGAGCCTGTATTCGGAGCAATTGGAGATAAACAATTTGCTTAAGGAACAATTGATTTATACCAGCACGTTTGAGGAGATTGCGAGCGTATCACTGGGAACCCTTAAAACCAGGATAAAAGACGCGGCACGCGCCACCCTTATGCTTCTGAACGACAACAGTAATGGGTTTAATGCCTTTTTTCTTGACAACCATAGTGTACGCAAAAGCACCTACGAGTTTGCCGACATCAAGGCCTATGCAAATCTCATGAAAGGCAAACGTTTCATAGAATACAACATTGACGAGGCAAAGGAAAAATCGAGGTCTGATTTGAAACGACGCGAAGAAAACATTTTGTCCTATATCGGAATTCCGATCATGTACTCGGGTCATCTTACCGGTGCGCTTTTTTTGGGCTTTGAAAAACCTTTCCCGCTTGGCAGGCGCGAAATAGAGTTACTTGACAATTATACTTCGGCACTTTCAGTGGTTATTAATAAGCTCTCGCTCCAAAAAGAAGTTACAGAAAAAACCGACGATATACTGGCAAGCCTTAATTACGCGAAAGGGATCCAGCAATCCATTTTACCGAACATAAGCCGGCACAAGCAGTTGTTTAAGAGTTTTATGCGCTTGTATTTACCCAAAGATGTGGTTAGCGGCGACTTTTATGTTGTGGAGTCATTTGATGACTACACACTTATAGCTTTGGGCGACTGCACGGGACATGGAGTGCCGGGGGCATTCCTGACGCTATTGGGCAGTAACTTTTTACAACGTATTGCCGTTGAGAACAAAGTTGTTTCGCCGGCCAGAATACTTGAGCAATTGCACAACCAGCTTTTTACCATGCTTAACAAAAACCGCGAAGAAACCA
>CALMNJ010000581.1 GCA_937868675.1 uncultured Bacteroidota bacterium
AAGGCGTTTAAGAAGGACAAGTCAGAAGACCTGCCACATGCATTAAAGGTCAAATGCTTCCGGGAACAGAAGCCACGACATATTAAGTAAAATTGTTTTTTAGTATATATAATAAATCTGCCGCGCCCCGTGTATCCATCTGTCTGTTTACAGTACTGGTGTATTCTTTTGTTATGAATGCCCAGGATACGGTGCAGCTTAAAACCATTGAGGTTAATACCGGGAAGAACGATTTATTTCGTACGGGTAAACGCACCGAAGCAATTGATTCGATGGCTAAAGAACAGTTTCGTTACGAATCAGTGGCCGAACTGCTGGCTTTTAAATCGCAGGTGTTTATTAAAAGTTATGGCCCCGGATCACTTGCCACTACTTCTTTGCGCGGAGGAAACGCTTCTCAGACTGCGGTCCTGTGGAATGGCTTTAATCTTCAAAATGCCATGCTGGGTCAAAGCGATCTGTCACTCATGCCTTCCAGTGTCTTCGATCATATTGAAGTGGAGTATGGCGGCTCATCGGCCCTTTGGGGCAGTGGCGCTGTTGGTGGAAGCATCCACCTGAATAACAAAGCCCTTTTTGCCCAAGGCATGCGGGCCGGCCTTGCGTTTAGTGCCGGAAACACAGGTAACCGCAATATCAATGGAACTTTCCTGTTTAGCAGCAAAAAGTTTGTTAGCTCCACCAGATTTTATGCGCTATCCTCCCTTAACAACTATCTGTTCCGCGACACGCTGGATGGTGTAAGTCAGGTTAAAAAACAAACACACGCGTCTTATAATATCCTGGGCACCATGCAGGAACTTAAATGGATTACCGGTAAATACAGCGTGCTTCAGTTAAACGGCTGGTTCACTTACAACAAAAGGCAAATTGCAGGCAGCATTTATTCTCCCCAAAACTATGGATTACAAAACGACAGAGCACAACGGATAAGCGCCAACTGGAGTTATGAAAAGAAGAAATACAAAAGTGTGTTAAGAAGCGCGGCATTTAACGACGTTATTGAGTACCGCCGGAATACCGATGCTAACTTCAGTGCCAGCAGGGTTTTAACCCTGATGGGCGAAAGCGAAAATTACATCCGCTGGGGCAACCAGCAGCTTTTTAATTTTGGTGTTGCGTACGCTTCATCATTGGGTGATGGCGAAAATTATCTTGCAAAAAAACAGTTGACTAAACTTTCGCTGCTTACCGGAAACAAATTTCAATTCTTTGATGGTGCAATTGTTGCCGGCGTTGCGCTTCGCGCCGAACATTTCAGCAATGGCAACTCACCGGTTACCGGTAATCTTTCTCTGGACTATAAGCCCATCCGGCAACTCACGTTGAGCGTGTCGGTCGCCCGTATTTACCGGCAGCCAACACTTAATGAGTTGTTCTGGCAACCGGGAGGCAATGCCAGTCTTAAACCCGAAGAAGGCACTTCTTTTGAAGGTACTGCTGTTTATCAGATTAACAAGAACAGATTTTTACTTTCGGTTTCAGCATCTGCTTATAGCAGGTTTATCCACAACTGGATTTTATGGTTGCCAGGCGGCGGTGGTAATCCCTCGCCCGAAAACGTTGAACAGGTGTGGAGCCGTGGCACCGAAACATCATTCAAACTGCAATACATAAAACGGAAGGTAAAATGCGGGGTGAACTTTTCGAGCGCCTATGTGTTATCAACCATTCAAAGCACTTTCATTCAAAACGACAATAGTGCGGGTAAACAACTGATTTATACACCACGTTATTTGTTTAATGGCAGTGCGTTTGCATCTTACCAGAAAACATTTGTTTGTTTTTATCAACAGTACACCGGCTATCGTTTTACCAGCAGCGATAATTTCCAATGGCTGCCGCCATACTGGCTCACGAGTATGCGCATAAGCCAGCGGTTCAGCAAACAGTCAATAAACTACGATCTCTTTGTGGCCTGTAACAACCTTTTCAATAACCATTACAGTGTTGTGGCGGGGCGCCCAATGCCGCTTCGGAATTTTGAGGCAGGGGTAAGCATTAATTTCAAAAAACAAGATAAAACAAAATAAAACAAGATAACCATGAAAAAAAACATCCTCACATTCTCCATCATTCTTATTTGCCTTTGGGTTAAGGCGCAAACAATCGCCGATTTCGAGAGCTTTACACTTAGCCCAAACTCTGCTTTTAGTCCCAGCATCACAACCGTTTTCCAAACCAGCAATGCCCAATTTGAATACGAGTGGGACAGCAGTTTCGGAGGCTTCTGGAGCGGCGGCTTTGCATACACAAACAAAACAGATTCTGCGAATGGCAGTTTTAGCAATCTATATGGCGTAAAAGCTTACACAGGTTACAGCAACTCGGCAAATTTTGTTGTTGGTCAGGATGGTGGCGTTATTAAATTAAAATCGCCTAACAATACGGTAAACGGATTCTACATCACCAACACAACGTATGCCTATAAAGTAATCAGAAATGGCGACAGTTTTTCGCGCAAATTCGGAGATACCACTGGCGCTGGTTCGGGCACCACCATTGCCCAGGGCTCTTACCCCGACTTTTTTAAAATTACCGCGCGTGGTTACCTGAACGGAATTTTAAAACCAGACAGCGCTGAGTTTTATCTCGCCGATTTTCGTTTCAGTAACAATGCTCAGGATTACATTGTTAATGCCTGGCAGTGGTTTAATACTACTGCACTGGGTGTTGTAGATAGCATTACATTTAACATATTTAGTAGCGATAACAGCGCTTTTGGTATGAACACGCCGGCCTTTTTTGCGCTGGATAATTTTACTACTTCTGGCCCCAACATTACAGCCTTAAAACAGTTGGAAAATACAGACAGAACGAATGTTTATCCCAATCCGTTTACTCAAACGTTGCAAATTGAAAAAGAAACGGACGAAGAAACGGAAGTGAAACTTTATGGCCCTGATGGTAAAATTTTATTTGAAGGATACACCGGAAAAAATAAAACAACCGTTAATACTTCTGGGTTTGCTCCGGGTGTCTATTCAATTATTTTACGCAACAGCAAAGGAACAACGTTTAAAAAACTGATAAAAAACCCTTCATGAGATACGCAACCGCCATACTTGTAGCAGTTCTTCTTACCACTTCCTGCGTAAAAGACAAGCCGGTTACTCAAACCAACACCAGCGTGCAATTAAGCCTGGGTAAAAAAGTATTTATGGTTAACGAAGGCAATTTTGGCAGTGGAAATGCATCCATATCGCTTTTTGACCCGGCCACTTCTGTGGTAATAGACGACATTTACAAAAACGTCAACTCCAACAGTCCGGGGGATGTGGCGCAAAGCCTCAGTAAAATAAACGGATCGTTTTACCTGGTAATGAATAACTCAGGTAAAATCATTGTTTGTGATGAACAGATGAAAAAACGTTCTGAAATTACCGGCCTTAATTCGCCACGCTACGCCCTTGCGGTGAGCAACAGCAAAGCCTATGTCAGCGATCTGTAT
>CALMNJ010000582.1 GCA_937868675.1 uncultured Bacteroidota bacterium
GATTCGGGTCTCGGGAATTTAACCAGCACAGTGTCAATAGGGAAACAGGGAAGCTCGGCCTTGTAATCAAAATTGACACAGCTGCAAAGGTTTGTGAGCTTTACCGAAATAAACTGCTTTCCGTCAATCATCTCCGGATACATTTTTTCATTTTGTTCCTCCCACAGTTTTTTTCCGTCTTGTATGGTAGAGTTATAAAACCTTATTTTACTGAGCGGGCAGTGATACGGATTATTTATGGGCACTTTGATTACAACCGGCGAATCCAGCCTGCAGTTGTTAATCCGTGGCGGACAAAAAACAGCCAGCGAGGAAAGCAAGCCGCCATCGGTAGTCATGGTCAGCATATTTTCGGTCTGCATCTGAGCCGTATTTTCAGTAAGCTGAAACATGTTTTCGCCGCGCCTGAGCGAGGTTTCTACTTCTTCAGGAAGTGTGCCGGGATAATAATTCAGGATAATTCCGTTTTTCTGAATAACGGTGTTTCTTCCCCCCGCGTTATTTCCACCGTTGCCTGCCTTGTTAACGGCTTCTTTATTTATTGTTGCCGGAATTACAGCCTGGACTGAAAGAAAATTTGTTTTATACCGGATTAAATCCACCCGCCTGTTCAGGCTTCTGTTTTCGTTGCTGGTATTGGGCTTAAAAGGTTTGTTTTCGCCAAAATGCTGATGAGCTATTTGTGAGCTGTCAATGCCGTTTGCTTTGAGGATATCGAGAACCGCCTTTTCCCTGCGATACGAAAGGAGTTCGTTGCTCGCAGCCTCTCCCACATCATCTGTGTGACCGCTCAGCATCAGCTTTGTATCTGCACTTAAACCCGATACAAATCGTTTGATTTGAGCGGCCTGTGCTCCTGAAATTTTGTAAGCATTGGTTTGAAAGTGGATGGATAAAGTGTCGGTGTTTTGGCCCGAGAGGACGAGAGTCGTCAATATTAGGAGGAATGTAATTATTTTCATTGTGTATTATTTTGCTTGCCTTTAACAAGTGGCGGTATTATCAGCTTACCTAATAAAATACGGCAACCCTTGTTATAATGCAGGTTCTCTTAAAAGATACGCGCAGCTCAGGCCTGAGTTAAATTCAGATGAAATTACGATTAACTCTCTTTAATTTTAAAGTGCCTGATTGCTAAAGAACACAAACCCTTATATCCAAACAGTTTAAATACTTAACGATCTGTTTTAAGGAATTTTTCCTTAAACAACACCTCGTTCAGCTGGTTTTTTACGGAAACCTGGTAGCTGCCGGGCATGATGTTACCGAGGTCGGTACTGAGCGTTTGCTCGTATAAGGTTTTGTCGGGAACAAACTCTTTTACTACCAGCAAGCGACCGGATTCGTCTGAAACCTCAACGGTTAGCCGGGTTTCCTTAGCACTGGTAACGACCACATTAAGATTGTTCAGCACAGGATTAGGGTAAAGGGCGAAGCGCTGGTTGTTTCTGCTGGAAGAAACCACTATCATCTCACTATACTTATAGGAACCGTCAATATCCACCATTTTAAGCCTGTAATAGGTAAGCGGTTCGTAAAAGTTGTAATCGCAATAGTGGTAGGATTTATTTATCTCGCCATCTGTTTTTGCTTCAATAATGTTGATGGTTTTAAAATCTACGCCATCTGCAGAACTTTCGAGCTCATAATGGCTAAACATTGTCTCTGAGGCCACCTCCCATAACAGCGCATTGCAAATTCCGGCCTGAGAGCCATCAAACCTGATGAGCGTAACCGGTAAAGGTGTGGCAACGTTTGCGGAGCCAATTGTCAGGTACCTGGTTGCTCCGGAAGCAATGAGTGAAGTGGAAATTCCGGAAACAGTAATCACCGGATTTGAATAAGAAATGGTAATGCCGCCCGAGCCGGAGGCCAACACTGTGTTTGTGCCTGCTGAAAAGTCTCCGTCGTCGTCAATCATAAGCCGCAGATCGCTGGCTGTTACGCTCCCCACTACAGCGCAGGAATTGAGTTTGAAGTCCATACTGAAAGTGCCTCCAAAATTAGTATTCGTTACTTTCCACTCCCGGTCAAGCCTGCGAACCACACCTGATGATGCAGGAACCTCGGTATAGGTTGACAAGCTGTTGCACATTTTTCCTGAATTGGATCCAATAATGACATGCGACAGGTCGGCGGAAAAGGAACCTCCATTGGCTGAGTTGGAGGCTGCCAGCGTAGAGATATAGATTCTGACCGAGTCATCGGCCCTCTTGGATTGTTTTTGCGTTAGGCCGCTGCCATCGTCGCGGGTAATGCCAATAATATTGTTGGTATAGCTGCCAGTAGTGCTATAAATAGTTGTGCTGGCGCTGTTAACATAATTAATCGCCATGGTGATGCCATATTTAACGGCCAAGTAGGACAGAACGCGGCTATTTTCGCTTGCACTTAAGCCTTTATTGAATACAACAATCTCTCCTATATTACCATAAAAGCACCAATCGGTGTTTGCCCCATCACCACAGCCAATCCAGGTTGAACCGTTGTCGCCAACTGAACCAGGTGTGTAGGCCACGGTGGATGCCGATGTGCCGCTTTTAAATGCCTGAACCACATTTGCGGTGGTGCCATTCCAAATACCTGAAATAATCGTGGTAACGCTATTTGACAAAGCAAAGCCAGTTCCTTTTGTGTTGTAATCGCGAATATAAAACCCATGTTGGGTACTGCCACTGTTTAACGCAACCAGTCCAAACCCCCCACCGGTCCATAGTGGGCCGTTAGCCTGGCCATTAAATACACTCCCCCAGGTATCTCCCGAAGTAGCCGATTGTGTTGCCACGGCGAAAGCAGAGACCGCAGTAACCGTACTATTCATTCGGTCAGCTAAATCAAGGTTGTCGTTAGAACCGTCAAATGTCAGAACGGTGTTGTAATTAACTGCGCCGGTGGATTGACCCGGGCGCTCACCGGCTGTGGTTTGCGAAGCATTACCCACTCCGGCACGGTCTGTCCAGCCACTTACAGCACCGCTTGTAAGTGTAACGCCTGTACTGGCATCAAACCAGCCACGCAAATTAGTTGTTCCAACCCCACCGGGAGATTGTGAAAAACCATTTGTTACAAGCATTATGCATGCAGCAATGGTGTTAAAAATAGATTTCATTATACAATTTAAT